>NZ_JBFTNE010000036.1:0-66137 GCF_056397325.1 Cupriavidus sp. 05N39 | reverse complement strand
CGAGTTTGGCCCCCGGCCGCTCTTTTTGCCTGACGACGAGGGGAAGTCGCCCCATCCGGCGCGCCTTCTTTGCCTACTTTCTTGGCAAGACAAGAAAGTAGGTCGCCCCCCGCAGGGGGGTGAAACCGCCTTTGGCTTTAAGCCTTTGACGTTGACTTTGAAGTTAGGCAGTTGAAGTTTGAAATCAAAACCACCACCAAACCTCAAACCAACGAAGGCGCCCCCGCCGGCAAGAACCGCCCCCGCCCCGGAACCGGCTCCAGATACCTCCCATCCTCCACCAGCAACTCCCCCCGCGAGAAGCAATGCACCGGCCACCCGGTCACCTCGATCCCCTCATAAGGCGTGTAATCCACCGCATGATGCAGATCGCTATTGGCAATCCGCACCTTCCGCGAAGGATCCCACAACGCAATATCCGCATCAGCGCCAACAGCGATCGTCCCCTTGCGCGGATACAACCCATACAGCCGCGCCGGCCGGTACGAAGTCAGCTCGACAAACTGATGCAGCGAAAGCCTGCCCTTGGCAATCCCATCGAACAACAGCGGCAGCCGCGTCTCGATCCCGGGCACGCCATTGGGAATGTGGTCAAACGGCTGCGCCGTGCCACCCAGCTTCTTCCCTTCCGGATCGTCATAGTTGAACGGCGCATGATCCGAAGAAAACACACTGAACACGCCGTTGGTAAGCGCACGCCACACCGCAGCCTGATTCTCCGGATCCCTCGGCGGCGGGCTGCAGACGCACTTCGCGCCTTCATACCCATCGTCGCCAGGCAATCCCATATCCTCGGCGGTGAGATACAGATACTGCGGACAAGTCTCCGCCAGAATCGGCAACCCCCTGCCCTGCGCCCACCGGATCTGCTCGATCGCTTCCTTGCCCGACACATGCACGATCAGGATCGGCACATCGACCAGCTCCGCAAAGGTAATCGCGCGATGCGTGGCTTCACGTTCCACCAGAGCCGGACGCGCCATGCCGTGGAAACGTGGCGAGATGCGTCCTTCCCCAACCAGCTTCTCGGTCAGCCACGAGATGCAATCCGCATTCTCCGCATGCACCATCACCAGCGCATCGTTGCGCTTGGCCACATCGAGCACGTCCAGCATCTCGCGATCCGACAGCTTCAGATCGTCGTAGGTCATATAGACTTTGAACGAGGTATAGCCCTTGCGGATCAACTCGGGCAATTCATGCTGCAACACTTCCGGCGTCGGATCGGCCACGATCAGGTGGAACCCGTAATCCGCCACCGCACGGCCCTCCGCGCGGCGATGGTAGTCCGCCACCGCAGCCTTGAGCGAGCCGCCCTTCTCCTGCGCCGCAAACGGAATCACCGTGGTCGTGCCACCGCAAACCGCGGCGCGCGTGCCGGTGAAGAAGTCATCCGCCATGCGCATGCCGTCCGGCATCGGCTGGTCGAGGTGGACGTGGCCATCCACGCCGCCGGGCAGCGCCAGCAGGCCGGTGGCATCCATTTCGCGCGTGCCGCGCGGCAGGTCATCGCCCAACATGGCGATACGGCCATCGCGCACGCCGATGTCGCAGGTGAAGCGGTCGGAGGCGGTGACCACTTCGGCGTTGCGGATGACGAGATCGAGTTCGGTGTTCATGCGCCCTGCTCCTTCATTCCACTTCGGCAAACAAGCGGCCCCAGCCGCGCAGCTCGCGCGTATCCACCCCAGCCAGCCGCAGCGATTTCCACACCACGGTGGAGATCGTGTCGTAGACGGGGATGCCCGTCTCGGCTTCCAGTTCTTCCACCAGGTGCGCCGCGCGCAGGTTGGTGCAGAAGGTCGTGATGGCTGCCGGCTTGTGCTGTGCCACTTCGCGCACCATGCGGCGGATGGTGTCTTCTTCCACTTCGGCGAAGCTGTAGTTCACATGCAGGTCGAGGTGGCGCTCCGCCGCGCAGCCAAAGCCGTTGCGCTTGTAGTTCTGCACGATGCGTTGCTGCACATCGTCGAGATAGGGCGTGACCAGGCCGAAGTCGCGCGCGCCGGTCTTTTCCAGGATTTCGTTCAGCGCCAGCACCGAGGTGGTGGCGGGGATGCCGGTGGCCTCGGTGATCTGGCGGCACAGCGCCTGGTCTTTCTCGAAGCCGAGCCAGCCGGACGAGGTGCCGTTCCACGCGATCACGTCCACGCGCGCGTCGGCCAGCAATTTGGCCGCGCCGATGATCTTGTCGAGATCGAACTGGCCCAGCGCCTGGTCGCGCAGCGAGATCTCGGTAACGGTGAAGCGCGAGAAATGCGCGCTGACGTTCGGCAGGCCGCTCACCATGGCGCTGGTGATGGGTTCCAGCGCGGTATTGGACGACGGCGTGAGCATGCCGAGAAGGGTGCGTTTGGTCATGGGAGTAAAGCTCTCAGGAAATGGCATGGCCCGGTGCGATGCGGTGCCCGGGGCCCTGCTCGTTATTGTTCGGGTTTGTCGTTGAAGGCGAGGGCGGTGCCGGGCTTGCCGTGGCTGGCGTGCGCCAGCGCAAGCTCTTGACGGAGAGCGGCTTGCCGCTCGGCGTCCGGCCTGACCTTGTTGCCGGCTTGCAGCGCAGGCAGCACGTAGTCGTTGACCATCTTGCGGTAGAGGTCCAGGTAGGCCGCATCACGCAGGCCGCCGGAGGTGGACATGATGCTGTTCATCACCACCACGGCGTTCTGCTGCGGCAGCACGGTGATGAACTGGCCCTTGAAGCCCATCGCGCTGAACTCGCGCTCGCTCTTGACGATGTTGTTGACCCAGCAGTAGTAGCCGTAGTCCGCGGCCGGCCCGGCGGGCGTGGTCATGCGCGCCACCCAGTCAGCGGGCACGATCTGCCGGCCCTGCCATTTGCCCTGGTTGAGCATCAGCAGGCCGAGCTTGGCCATGTCGATGGAGCGCAGGCGCAGCCCCCAGCCGCCCGAGAC
This sequence comes from Cupriavidus sp. 05N39, assembly GCF_056397325.1. NCBI lineage: Bacteria > Pseudomonadati > Pseudomonadota > Betaproteobacteria > Burkholderiales > Burkholderiaceae > Cupriavidus > Cupriavidus sp. 05N39. Next base: position 63,225 of record NZ_JBFTNE010000036.1, on the reverse strand, counting down.
CGCGCCCTTGCCGTCGGCGCCGTCCCAGCGGTAATGCGACATGCCGAGCGGCTTGAACAGGCGCGCCTCGGCATAGCGTTGCTCCGGCTGGCCGCTGACCTGCGTGATGGTGGCGCCCACCAGCACGGGGTTGACGTCGATGTAGTCGAATTCGGTGCCGGCCTTGGTGCGCACGGCGGCGGACGCGGCGACTTTCAGCCGGTCCGGCACGCCGTAATAGAGCGTGTCGGTGCCTTCCACCAGCTTGTACGACAGGCCGCTGGACATCGACATCAGGTGGCGCAGTTCGATGTCCTGCTTGTCGGCCAGCGCCGGCGCCAGGTCCGGGCGCGCGGCGGCCAGCAGCGGGGCGGGCTTGTCTTGCGCGGTGAGCTTGCCGTCGCCCACCAGCGTGCCGACCAGCAACGCGCTGATGAACTTGGTGACGGAGTAAAGCTCATGGTTGTAGTCGCGGGCGAGTTCGTCGCCGTAGCGCTCGAAGACCAGCTTGCCGTCCTTGATGACGATCAGGCTGCGCACGTCGAGCTGGTCGCGGCGGATCCATTGCGACAGTTCGACCAGCTTGCGCGAATCGACGCCGACGGCTTCGGGCTGTGCCGTGGGCAGGTCCGCGGTGGGTTGCGTCGCCTTGGCCGCGTGTTGCGCGGCGGCGGGGGGCTGCGCGTGCGCGGTCCCGAGCAGCAGCAGGGCGGCTGCCGTGGCGGCGCCGGCCAGTTTGCGTGGGCTTGCTTTCATGAAGTGTCTCCTCCACCGCCCGGCGCGCGTGGCGCGGCCGGGACGGGAGCGGTTCAGGCCGTGCCGCTGCCGGCTTGTGCCGGCGCGGCGCGTACGGGGGGCAAGACTTGGTGTCGAGATCGGGCTGCGCTCAGACCGGCAGCTTCTTCTCGTAGTCGATCGCGGTCGATGCGAGGAACAGGCCCACGCCGGCGGCGGCGAAGAACATCAGGGCCAGGAAGTAGGAGCCGGTGAACTGCACGATCATGCCGACGATGATGGGCACGGTGATGCCGCCGATATTGCCGCCCAGGTTCATGATGCCGCCCAGCACGCCTACCTTGTTGCGGGTGCCGAGGATGGACGGGATGCACCAGAACAGGCCGCACCAGCGCAGGAAGAACAGCGTGCACGAGAGCAGGATCACTACCACTACCGGATCCTTCACATAGGCCACCGAGAAGATCGACACGGTGGCGACCACGGCGGCGATACCGAACAGGGTACGCATCACCAGGTTGGGCCTGCCGCCCCCGGCCTTCCACTTGTCCGCGATCCAGCCGCCGACCAGTTCACCCACGAAGCCGGAGAAGAAGATGATGAAGCTGGCGCCGCCCATCTGCTTGATGTCGAAGCCGTGCACCTTGTTCAGGTAGTTGGGCATCCAGGTCAGCAGGCCGTAGAAGACGCTGTTGAAGCACATCCAGCCGATCGCCATGCACCACACCGAGCGGTACTTGAGGAAATCGAGCGAGCGTCCGGACAGGTTTGCCGGTTCGGCGCGATGTTCGGTGGCTTGCGCGGCTTCGATATAGCTGGCTTCGAGCTCATTGACGCCACGGTGCTCGCGCGGGGAGTTGCGCACGTAGTACCACGCCGCCAGGCCTGCCAGCACGGTGCCCACGCCGGCCACCACGAAGGCGAGGCGCCAGGAGCCCAGCGCGGTGATCAGCCAAGTGATGATGATGGCGCCAAGCGCCGCGCCCAGCGGCGCGCCGCCGTCGAGCAGGGTGGCGCCGCGGCCGCGTTCGTTCTGCGTCATCCAGATCGCGTTGAGCTTGCCGCCGGCCGGGTAGATCGGCGCTTCGGCCGCGCCCAGGCCAAGCCGGGTCAGCAGCAGGGCGCCGGCGCTGGTGCATACCGCCGCCAGCGCCTGGAAGGCGCCCCAGAAGATGGTAGCGGTGGCGATCACGATACGCGGCTTGTACTTGTCCGCCAGCATGCCGCCGGGGATCTGCATGACCGCGTAGGTCCAGAAGAATGAACTCAGGATCAGGCCCTGCATGGTGGGGCTGAGGTCGAATTCCTTGGCGATCAGGGGCATCGCCACCGACAGCGACGCGCGGTCGATGTAGTTGATGGCGATGAGGAACAACATCATCAGGAAAATCTTCCAGCGTACGGAGCTCTTCGTCTCCGTTAGCGCCGCAGCCCGGCTTGTCGTTTGCATGACGCGTGTCTCCTTTGAGGAATGGTAGGGCGGTTTGTGTTTTGTGTCGCGCAACTGGAACGGAGTATAGGATACGTAATCTGTAATTACAACTCTCGTAAGTCATTGATTTTATTGTTAGGCAAACGCACAATTTCAGGGTGTGATAGCCTTCTTGTGGTGCATGTTCCCCATCTCGGTGATGTCTGTGACTCAAACGCTTCCTAAATCCACGCGCCTGCGCACGCTCGGCATGTCCGCCGAGATCGCCTCCCGTCTGCGCACCATGATCGAAGAGGGCGAACTGCCCCCCGGCGCGCGCATCGACGAACGCGCCTTCTGCGAAATGTTCGATGTGTCCAAGACGCCGTTGCGCGAGGCGCTCAAGGTGCTGGTGTCCGAAGGGCTGGTACTGCATCGGCAGTACATCGGCTACCGCGTGGCGCCGCTCGATCTGGACGAATTGCGTTCCACCTTCGAAACCCTGCACGGGCTGGAAGCCACCGCCGGCGAACTGGCCGCGGCGCGGCTGTCCGAGGTGTCGATGGCGCGGCTGGAGCGCAAGCACCAGGCCATGCTGGATGCCCACGCCGCGGGGCGGCGCACCGAGTACTTCCGCATTAACCAGGAAATCCACCAGCTCATCATCGACGGCGCCGCCAACCCGGTGCTGGCCGGCATCTACGCCACGCTGATGAGCAAGGTGCACCGTGCGCGCGGCGCCGCCAACGCGGATATGCTGCGCTGGCAGGAATCGCACGAGGAACACGAGGCCATCATGGCTGCACTGCGCGAACCGGGCCGCCCGCGGCTGCCACAGGTGCTGCGCCAGCATTCCGAGAACACCGCCAAAGAAGTCCTGACCGTGGTCGCGCGGACCCTGTCCGAGCCCGCCGGCCGCACTGTCACCGAAGCCAAGGGGAAACGATGAAACTAGTACGTGTGGGTAAGCCGGGCGCGGAACGCCCGGGACTGATCGATGCCGAAGGCCGCGTGCGCGACCTGTCCGGCGTGCTGGACGGACTGGGGCCGCAAGCGCTGTCCGACGAAGCGCTGGCACGGCTGGCCAAAGTGGACCCGGCCACGCTGCCGGTGGTGCAGGCCGACCGCTTCGGCGTGCCCTGGACCGGCATCGGCAAGATCGTGGCGATCGGCCTGAACTACGCCGACCACGCCGCCGAGGCTGGCATGCCGCTGCCGGCCGAGCCCATTGTCTTCCTCAAGGCCAACAGCTCGCTCAATGGCCCCTACGATGCGGTGATGCTGCCGCGCGGCTCGGAAAAGACAGATTGGGAAGTGGAACTCGGCGTGGTGATCGGCAAGGTGGCACGCGATGTCTCGCGCGACGAAGCGCTTTCCCACGTTGCCGGCTACTGCGTGGTCAACGATGTGTCCGAGCGCGAATTCCAGATCGAGCGCGGCGGCACCTGGGACAAGGGCAAGGGCTGCGATACATTCTGCCCGGTCGGCCCGTGGCTGGTCACGCGCGACGAAGTCGCCGACCCGCAGGCGCTGGCGCTCTGGCTGGACGTCAACGGCGAGCGCGTGCAGAAGGGCAGCACCGCCACCATGGTGTTCGACGTGGCCACGCTGGTGAGCTACGTCAGCCGCTTCATGACGCTGCACCCCGGCGACCTGATCTGCACCGGCACCCCGCCGGGCGTGGGCATGGGCTTCAAGCCGCCGCGCTTTCTCAAGGCGGGCGACACGATGCGCCTGGGCATCGACGGCCTGGGCGAGCAGGGCCAGACGGTGGTGGCCTACGCATAGGGCTGTTTGGTCAGGTTGAACGCCAGAAAGAGGGCGGCCAGCGATGGCCGCCCTTTCTGCTTCATGCGCCCTGCTTGTACCGCCAGCCGCACCTGCCGGCATCCGTGGCGCACTGAAGAAGGCAGGGCCTGTGATGCCCGCGCGGGAGTTCAGGCTTCCTCGATGACCCCTCGGGCGGAGGGATCGTCCCCCGTTCGCAACAGTTGTTCCCCTGATTTCGCTACAAAGGGTTAAACCGTTTGCGCTCTGCGCCCAGCGTGAAATACTGTTTTCTATACGCCTCGAAAAAACGAGCACACCGCCATGTCAGAACACGCACCCGAATTCATTGAGTCTCTTCTCGCCGACTCACCCGCGACCCCACCCGCTGTATCACCATCGGCACGCCCGCTGCGCATCTCCCACTTCTGCGAACTGTCCGACACGCTCGACAGCCGTGCCGAGCTGGAAGCCATCCGCCACAGCATCCACCAGCATCCCGAACTCGCCTTTGACGAAGTGCGTACCGCCGAGCTCGTCGCCAGCCAGCTTGAAGGCTGGGGCTACGAAGTGACGCGCGGCGTTGGTGGTACCGGCGTGGTCGGCACGCTGCGCCAGGGCGGCTCACGCCGCAGCATCGGCGTGCGCGCCGACATGGACGCGCTGCCCATTCACGAACGCACAGGCCTGCCATACGCCAGCATCCATGCCGGCAAGATGCACGCCTGCGGCCACGACGGCCACACCACCGTGCTGCTCGGCGCCGCGCGGCAACTGGCGCGCACGCGCCATTTCAACGGCACCGTCCACCTGATCTTCCAGCCCGCCGAAGAGATCGGCGCCGGCGGCGGCGCCGAACGCATGCTGGCCGACGGCTTGTTCGAACGCTTCCCGTGCGATGCGATTTTCGGGCTGCACAACCATCCTGGCGTGGAAGCCGGCATGTTCATGTTCCGCGCGGGCCCGTTCATGGCGGCTTGCGATACGGTGGCCATCACCATCCGCGGCAAGGGCGGCCACGCGGCACGGCCGCACCAGTCGATCGACCCGATCCTGGTGGCGGGCAGCCTGGTGATGGCGCTGCAGAGCATCGTGTCGCGCAATATCGACCCGAACGAGACCGCGGTAGTGACGATCGGTACGTTGCATGCGGGGCATGCGCCTAATGTGATTCCCGAAAGCGCGAAGCTGGAACTGAGCGTGCGGTCGTTTAGTCCCGATGTGCGGCGCACGCTGGAGAACCGTATCCGGCAGTTGGTGACTTCACATGTGGAAGGCTATGGGGCTAGTGTGGAGATCGATTACATCCGCGGTTATCCGGTGCTGATCAATAGCGAGCGTGAGACGGAGTTTGCCCGGCAGGTGGCCGAGGAACTGGTGGGGCCGGAGAGGGTAGTGGCGAATTTTCCGCTGATCGCGGGGAGTGAGGATTTTGCTTACTTCCTGCAGCAGCGGCCTGGGTGCTTTGTCAGGATGGGGAATGGGGCGGGGCAGCCGTTGCTGCATAACGCTGGGTATGATTTTAATGATGAGAATTTGACGGTGGGGGCGGCTTATTGGGCTAGGTTGGTGGAGAGGTATTTGGAGGGGTAGGGGGGCTATAGGGACGTTCGTGCGCGGGGGGTGATGGGGTTGTTTTTGGGCGGTGTTGGTTGTTGGACCCAACAGCGTACGACATCCCCCTGCGGGGGACGCCGGTCACTTTTCTTTGCGTTCGGCAAAGAAAACTAACGAAAAGAAAGCCGACCCTGCCGGGAGCAGAGCAATCAGGCTATTTGGTGGCAGTGATTGCGTCGTGCGGGTGGTGGCTTCGGCTGGCATGCCCTACCGGCTTCAACAGCTGCTCCCCTGCGTACCACACGGGTTTCGTGGTGCGGCCCCTAGTGGCGGGCGCCGTGCCCATTCGGCCATCTGCCGTTCGCGATGCAACGGGCCACGATTCTTCGAGTCCTACTGGTTTCGTGGTTTTGTCTCTGACGGCAAGCGCGGTGATTGTTCGGTCCCTGCCGTTCTTGGGGGGTGGGCGCCGCGCAACTTTGCATTGATGGGTTTCGTGGTGGGCGCGGTGGCCCGTGCTCAGCCCCCATGCGGCTTCGTTCACGGATTGGTCGAGAACCGCGCACAACACCATCGTCAGATCCCTCCGTGTTCGCTGACCGGGCCACGGCGCCCACCACGTAACGAAGACGGCCGTATGCAGTCACGGCTAGCGCCGGTACGGCAGGGTGTAAATTTGCAGGGTATTCGCCGTCAGAGACAAAACCACGAAACCGGCAAATCCCGAAGATTCGTGGCCCGTTGCATCGCGAACGGCAGATGGCCGAATGGGCAGGGTGCCCACTATCAGGGGCCGCACCACGAAACCACTGGGTAATGCTATTGCGCTGCCCTTCGAGCCGGTAAGGCACGCCAGCCAAGACCTTGTGCCTGACGACGAAACCACCAACGTGCAATAGCCTGATTGTTCTGCTCCCGGCAGGGTCGGCTTTCTTTTCGTTAGTTTTCTTTGCCGAACGCAAAGAAAAGTGACCGGCGTCCCCCGCAGGGGGATGTCGTACGCTGTTGGGTGCAACAACCAACACCGCCCAAAAATAACCCCCCACCCCCCGCACACCAACGTTGTAAGCCTTTCAACGCCCAAAAACCTCACCGAAAAAACCCACTAGGCGGCACCCCAAACTGCCTCCTGAACATAGTAGAAAACGCACTAGGACTCTCATACCCAAGATCCAGCGCCACATCCACCACCTTAGCCCCGGCGGCCAGCCCCTCCAACCCCGCCAGCAACCTCGCCTGCTGCCTCCACTGCCCAAACGTCATCCCGGTCTCCCGCGCAAACCGCCGCTGGATCGTCTTGGGATCCACGCCCAGCCGCTCCCCCCATTCAGCCAGCGTCAGCGCCGTATCCGGCGCACCGACAATCGCATCGCAGATCTGCCGCAACCCGGCATCGGCGGGACGTGGCAAGTGCAAGGGCAGCGTTGGCACCAGCATCACTTCATCCAGCAGCAACCGCATCAACCGTCCGTCGCGCGATTCGGCGGCGTAAGGCGTGGGAATGTCGATCGCGGCGAGGATGAGTTCGCGCAGCAGCGGCGTGATGCCGAGCACGGTGCAGCGCGTAGGCAGGTTGGCGGCGGCGTCCGGGCGGATATAGGCGGTGCGCATGCGCACGTGGCCAACCATGCGGATCCAGTGCACGGTGCCGCCGGGCATCCACATGCCGCGCGTGGGCGGGACGATCCATTGGCCTTCTGCGGTGGCTACCACCATCACGCCATGCACGGCGTGGATCAACTGGGCGTTCGGATGCTGGTGCGGCTTGGTGACATGGCCCGACACGTAGTCGGCTGCCATGGCGGTGACCGGCATCAGGCTGCGGTCGTAGCTGAGATAGGCGGGCACCGCCGCGTAGCTGTCGGCGCGGTCGGTGCCGGGAATATCGGCGGGATAGCGCGCGGCCGAGGGCGGGGCGATGGCGCCGTGTGGCGCGGACGGCGCAGCATCCACACCGGCGTTGCGGCGAGTCACGGGACGGGGCATGTCCTTTTCTCCAAGGTTGCGGCCCTATTCTCGCAGGACAGGCGGAATTGCGCCATTTACGATGGGCGCCAGGATTCCCCTCTTGTTTTCTCTCAGCCCCCGTTTCCATCATGAGCAGCCGCATCGATACCGCGCCAGGCGGCGCGAACGCCTCGCCGCAGGGCCCGGCCCCGAGTCTTCACACTACGCAGGCCGCCGCCGAGCGGACCGGTTTCCGCGTGCTGGGGGCGATCAGTTTTTCGCATTTCCTCAACGACATGATCCAGTCGCTGATCCTGGCCATCTACCCGATGCTCAAGGGCGGCTTCAATCTCAGCTTCACCCAGATCGGGCTGCTTACGCTGACCTACCAGATCACGGCTTCGCTGCTGCAGCCGGTGGTGGGGCTGTACACCGACAAGCATCCCAAGCCGCAGTCGCTGTCGATCGGCATGGGCTTCACGCTGTGCGGCCTGCTGCTGCTGTCGGTGGCGCCGACCTATGGCGTGCTGCTGGTGGCGGCCGCGCTGGTGGGCACCGGTTCGTCGATCTTCCATCCGGAGTCGTCGCGCGTGGCGCGCATGGCTTCGGGCGGCCAGCACGGGCTGGCGCAGTCGATCTTCCAGGTCGGCGGCAACGCGGGTAGCGCCACGGGGCCGCTGCTGGCGGCATGGATCGTGCACCAGCAGAGCAGCGTGGCCTGGTTCTCGCTCGCGGCCTTGCTGGCCATCGCCGTGCTGTGGCAGATCGGTATCTGGTACGGCCGCGAGCTGGCGCATACCACGCGCAAGCGCAAGGCGGTCGCCGCGCACGCACCGCTGCCGCGCAGCACCGTGGTGCGCGCCATGCTGGTGTTGATGGCGCTGGTGTTCTCCAAGTATTTCTACATGGCGAGCCTGAACACCTATTACACCTTCTACCTGATGGAGCGTTTCGGCCTGACACGGCAGAGTTCGCAGCTCTACCTGTTCGTGTTCCTGTTCGCGGTGGCGGCCGGCACCATCCTGGGTGGTCCCATCGGCGACCGCATCGGCCGCAAGCGCGTGATCTGGGCGTCGATCCTGGGCGTGGCGCCGTTCACGCTGATGCTGCCGCACGCCAACCTGTTCTGGACCGGCGTGCTGTCGTTCATCATCGGCTTTATCCTGGCGTCCGCCTTCTCGGCCATCCTGGTGTTCGCGCAGGAACTGATCCCTGGCAAGGTGGGCATGGTGTCGGGCCTGTTCTTCGGCTTTGCCTTCGGCATGGGCGGCATCGGCGCCGCGGTGCTGGGCAAGCTGGCGGACACGCATGGCATCCAGTCGGTCTACGCGTTGTGCGCGTTCCTGCCGCTGCTTGGGCTGCTGGCCATCTTCCTGCCCGACCTCGGCGGGCGCAAAAAGCTGGCCTGAGCCCGCGTGCGGTGGCACGCGGGCGTACCGGTGTTCAATTCCATGCACCCTCGCGGTGCTTGTGCGCCACATTGCAGCAACCCCACGCGGTGCCCGGAGCACCTGTGGGGCTGCCATGTCAGCGCATCAGGCGTGTCCTGCCGGATGCCTGCCGCCGGCCGCGAGCAGATCAGCGGCCAGTCTTGTCCTGCGACACGTCCATGATCATGCGCGTGAGCAGGTACAGGCGCGGCGTGACCGAGTTGAGGTCGACATACTCGGCGTCGTTGGAGTGCGCGCCAAAGCCGCGCAGGCCGAAGCGCTCGATCACCGGCGCCTTGGTGGCGGCCGCGGCAAAGGCCGCATCGGTGCCGCCGCCTTCGGCGGTGTCGTACACGGCCAGCTTCTCGCCGATCTCGGCATATACGCCTTGCGCGTGCGCGGCGAGCTTGCGCGCGGCATCGGTGGCTTCCAGCGGCGGGCGGCGGCGCTCGAACTTCCCTTCCACCCTGGTGTCCGGGATCAGCTGCTTCTTCACGCGCTCCTGCAGCGTGCGCTCCAGGTTGTCGTAGTCGGCGGTGCGCAGCACGCGCACATCGGCCTGTGCCGTGGCGGTAGCCGGGATCACGTTGCGGTTGGTGCCGGCCGACGAGATCGTCCAGTTCACCTTGAGCCCGCTGTCCGGGTTGGACAGGTCGCGCATCTGCAGGATCTGGTGCGAGAGTTCATACAGCGCGTTGCGGCCCTGTTCGGGCGAGCTGCCCGCGTGCGAGGCCTTGCCATGCACGGTCAGCGAGATCGCACCGATGCCGCTGGTGGCGAGCGACAGGCGGTCGCCGGTCACGCGCGTGGCTTCGCAGGAGAACACCGCGTCCTGCTGGCTGCCCATCTTGCTCAGCATGGCGCGCGCGCCGGGCGAGCTGATCTCCTCGTCTCCGTTGATCAGCACGGTCAGCGTCCCGTAGTCCTTGAAGCCCATCTTCTGCAGGATGGCTACCGTGTGCAGGATCACCGCCACGCCGTTCTTGTCGTCGGCGATGCCCAGGCCGTAGGCGCGTTCGCCGTCGATGCGGAACGGCTGCTGCGCCAGCATGCCGCGCAGGTAGACCGTGTCCATATGGGCGATCAGCATGATGTTGCGCTTGCCCGTGCCCTTGAACTGCGCCATCACCATCTTGCCGACCTGCCTGGGCGTGTCTTCCATGCGGTAGACCTCGGTGGGCTCGATCAGCTTCGCGTCGCCGCCCATGGCGGCCAGCCGGTCGCGGATCAGCGCGGCGATGCGGTCCAGCCCTTCGATGTCCTTGCTGCCCGATTCAATCGACACCAGGTCCTTGAGGGTGGCGATGAGCGCGGGCTTTTCCTGCTGGGAGAGCTGGTAGGCGGGCTCCACCGGCGCCGCCTGCGCCGCGGCGGCGCAGAGCAAAGCGACAAGCGTGGCGGCGGCCTTCAGTGACGGGCGGCGGGAAAGGGCGCTGGCGCGCGGGCGAAGGTTCAAAAGCATGCGATAGTCTCCGGGATGCGGTGGGGGGCGTAATCGGCGCGGTCGAAGGGGTAACAGGCCGGGGGCCGGGAGCCCCGAAGCCGCGCCGGTGTATGGGACAGCGTTATTCGTCAGCCGGCTCGAAACCCTGCAGCCAGCGCCGCAGCAGTCCTGCCAGCTGCTTGCGCTCAGCGGCCGTCAGCGGCTCCAGCAGGCGATGCTCATTGGCCACGTGCACCTCCAGCGCGTGGTCGACGCGGTCGCGGCCGGGCTGCGTCAGCTCGATCAGCAGCCCGCGCCGGTCATCCGGATTGGGGCAGCGGCGCACCAGCCCGGCGCGTTCGAGATGGTCGAGCCGGTTGGTCATGGTGCCCGAGGTAATCATCAGCGAATCGATCAGCGCACCCGGCGACAGCGCATAGGGCGGCCCCGAGCGGCGCAGCGTGGCCAGCACGTCGAACTCCCAGCTATTCAGGCCGGCCGGCGCCAACGCCGCCTCCACCGCGCGATCGGTGTGGCGCGCCAGGCGCCAGACGCGGCCGATGATGCCCATCGGCGCGGCATCGAGGTCCGGGCGCTCGCGCGCCCACTGGGCCAGGATGCGGTCGACGCGATCGCCTTGCGCTTCGGCAGGTTGGGCCGGCTGGCTGGCTTGGGGAGACGCGCCGCCGCCGGCTTCGTCGGTGGGCGCCGTTGCGCCGTGTGCCTTGGGTTTGCCGCGGGTGGCCATGATGTACGCTGCGATTTGACTGAGTGACAAGAATCTTGACATCAAGCCTTTCACTTCGTAAAGTGGATTTTAAATCTTGATATCAAGATTCTTTTCATGAAGAAAAATAAAGGCATGACGACATGAAGCCCGACGCCCAGTCCGCCCTCCCGCTGTCATCCCGGCAGGTTGCTCCGGTCCCGCAGGCGCAGGTACGCGCGGCGGATATCCTGCTGACCGCCTCCGCCCCGCTGATCTGGGGCAGCACCTACCTGATCACCAGCCAGTGGCTGCCGCCGGGCCAGCCGCTGCTGTCCGGCGTGATCCGCGCGCTGCCCGCCGGGCTGGCGATGCTGGCCTGGGGCCGGCAACTGCCGCGCGGCAGTTGGTGGTGGAAGGCGGCGTTGCTGGGCGTGCTGAATATCGGCTTGTTCCAGGCCATGCTGTTTATTGCCGCTTACCGCCTGCCGGGCGGGGTCGCGGCCACCGTGGGGGCCATCCAGCCGTTGCTGGTGGTCTTGCTGGCCTGGCTGCTGCTGGGCGCGCGGCCGCATCTTGCCGCCTGGCTGGCCGGCCTTGGGGGCATCGGCGGCGTGGCTTTGCTGGTGCTGGGGCCTGCCGCGCGGCTGGATGCCGTGGGCGTGGCCGCCGCCGCGGCCGGCGCGGTATCGATGGCCTTGGGCACGGTGCTGGCCAAGCGCTGGCGCCCGCCGGTCTCGCCGCTGGTGCTCACGGCCTGGCAGCTCACCGCCGGCGCCCTGTTCCTGCTGCCGTTCGCGCTGGCCTTCGAAACCCTGCCGGCGCGCCTGACGCTGCCCAATGTACTTGGCTACACGTGGCTGTGCGTGGCCGGCGCCGGCGTCAGCTACGCATTCTGGTTTCGCGGCATCGGCCGCCTGCCGACCGCGGCGGTGTCCGCGCTGGGCTTGCTGAGCCCGGTGAGCGCCACGGTGCTGGGTTTCCTGGTGCTCGGCCAGACCCTGAGCACGGCACAAATGGCGGGGGCTTTGCTAGTGCTGGCAAGCGTGTGGCTGGGCCAGCGCGCGCCGGTGGCTGCGGTGCAGCCTGGGCAGGGGCCGCAGGCAGCCGATGGCGCGCGATTGCCGTTGCCGCACCGACAGGGGTGAAAGGCGCGCCGTTTTTACGGCATCATGGCGGGCATGACGTCTGCCGTGCCTCCCCCCAACGCGCCGCGGCCCGCCCGGCCTGCCTGTGACCACTGCCTCGCGCTCGCGGCGGATTCCCGCCGGCGTGAGCCGCATGCGCGCCTGGCGCTCAAGCACACCGCCCCGCTGGTGAGCCAGAGTGCGGCCGGCGTGCCGTTCAGCATGCTCACCTTCACTTGCCGCGAGTGCGGCACCGTATGGCGGCTGTACGACCGTGCCAATGAACTGTTCGTATCGTGGGTACCTGAGTGTCCGCTGGCTCCCCGCGGCCCGGCGGCGCCGGGAGGCGTGGCCGATCGGATAAAATAGCGCCCGTTCCTGCATTGAGGCCGGCACCCGTCCCGGGCCGCCCAGCGGCGCTAGCGCGGCCGGTCCCGTCTCCAACCGTCGTCTTCGCCGTTCCCCCATTCATGTCCGCTTCCCGCCGAATTCCCTTGCTGGCTGCTGTGCCGGTGGCTGCCGCCGCCCTGGCCAGCCCGCTCGCCGCCACTGCCGCCGACGCGTATCCCGCGCGCCCGATCCGCCTGATCGTCGCCTATCCGACCGGCGGCATCAGCGATGCCGTGGCGCGCGCGCTCGGCGAGCGCCTGTCGGCCCAGACCGGCGCCTCGGTGGTGGTGGAAAACAAGGCGGGCGCGGGTGGCAGCATCGGCATGGACGCCGTGGCCAAGGCCGCGCCGGACGGCTATACGCTGGGCTTCTCCTCGACCAGCCCGCTCACGCTCAACCCGCACGTCGGACACGTCAACTACGATCCGCAGCGCGATATCGCGCCGGTCATGAGCGTGATGTACTCGCCGGTGCTGGTGATCGCCACGTCAAGCTTCGGTGGCAAATCGTTCCAGGACCTGCTCGCACAGGCCAAGGCCCGGCCCGGCTCGGTGCGCTGGGCCACGTCGGGCCTGGGCACGGTCGGCCATGTCATGCTGGAGCAGGTCAAGGCGAAGTCCGGGGCCGACCTGACGCTGATTCCCTACAAAGGCGCCGGGCAACAGATGAACGACGCGCTTGGCGGCCAGTTCGAGGTGATGAGCACGAATGCCAGTCCCATGCTGACGCAGCACATGCAGGCCGGACGGCTGCGCGCGCTCGCGGTGGGGGCGCCCAGGCGCATCGAGTCGCTCCCCAATGTGCCGACCTTCGCCGAGCTGGGATACCCCAAGGCCAACCTGACTTCCACTTTCGGCATCTTCGCGCCGGCGCGCACGCCGGCGGCCATCGTCACGAAGCTGAATGCCGAACTGAACAAGGCCCTGGCCGAGCCCGAGGTGCGCGAGCGCCTGCTCAAGGGTGGCGAGGTGCCCACCGGCGGCACCGCCGCGCAGTTCGCCGCGGCGATCCGCGCGGAGTATGACGACAACGCCCGCATCGTGAAAGACGCGGGCATCAAGGCGGACTGAGCCGCCGGCTGGCTGGCCACTGGCGGCAACTGCCGCCGTTGCCGGCGCCGTGCGGGGGCCCTGATGGCCGGTCCGGCTGGTCGAGCAGATCGAGCCGGCAACCGCTCGCGTATACCGAGGACAGCAGCACGCCGTTGCGCGGACCCAGCGCGAGCTTGGTGCGCACGCGCGAGAGATGGCTGTCCACCGTGCGCGATGCCGGCGGCACGTCGCGCTGCCAGATTTCTTCCTCGATGGTCTGGCGCAGCAGCAACTGGCCGGCATGTCGGAACAGCAGCACGGCCAGTTCGTACTCCTTGGGCGCCAGCTTGACCGGGTGGTCGTTGACATAGGCGCGCCGCTCGCCGAGGACAAAGCGGTAGGCACCAAGCGTGAGTTCGCCGCAGGCCTGCGCCACCGGCGCCATGCGCCGCAGCAGCGCCTCCACCCGCGCAGCCAGTTCGGCGTGGCGGATCGGGGCAGCCTGGAAGGCATCCGCGCCATGCGCGAAGCACTTGGCGATGTGGTCGTCGTCGCCGCTCTGGCTCAGCAGCATGACCGGCAGTTCGTCGCCGAGGGTGCGGCGTATCCACTGCAATATGTCCGGTGCCGGGATGCCGGGAATCTCCCAGGCCATTAGCAGCAGCTCGTAAGGCTCGTTGCGCAGGGCCTGCATCAGCGCGCCGCCTTCGCGAAAGCGCACCGAGTCGTGGCCGCTGAGGCTGAGTGCCTGCTCCAGCAGCATGGCACGGGCCGGGTTGTCCTCCAGTACAGCGATTCGCATGAAGTCTCTCCTCGCGCGCGGGCTTCGGCGCGCCTGCCTCCCGGGTCTGGTCGCCGCGCTGCGCATGGCGGCGCCGGGATGGCGCGGCACTGCCAGAGCATCTTAGCTTTGTGCCGCGCGCAGCGGAAAGCAAAAAGGCATCGCTAGCGAAATTTGAGAAAATTCCCATCCGAAAGCGTCTTCGCGCGGTTTTTAATAGCGGATAGCCCCGCAGCGTCGGGCCCCACTGGCGCCAGCGGCGCCAATCACAGCGAGACCGGCGGGCCACCAAGCCGTACCGGCCAACCAAGCATGGGAATGAAGATCGCTTCTCTCGAAGACGAACCGGCCGAGGCGGCCCTGATCCGGCAGATACTCGGCGAGGCCGGGCATGTCTGCATGACCTTCAGGCGCAGCCGCGAACTGCTGCTGCACCTGCGCGAAGAAAACTTCGACCTGCTGCTGCTCGACTGGCAGATGCCGGATCTTTCCGGCAAGGAGGTGCTGATGTGGGTGCGCACCAACCTGGACCGGCGCGTGCCCGTGATGTTCCTGACCTGCCGCAATGCCGAGGAAGACGTCATCGAAGGCCTCGCCGCGGGCGCCGACGACTACATGCTCAAGCCGGTGCGGCGCGGCGAGCTGCTGGCGCGCACGCAGTCCCTGCTGCGGCGCGCCTACCCGGACCCGGCCGCGGGCGGCGAGCACGTCAAGCTGGCCGACTATGTCATCGACTGCGCCGCGCGCACGGTGGCCCACCGGGCCCGGCCGCTCAGGCTGACCCCCAAGGAATTCGACCTGGCCGTGCTGCTGTTCCGCAACGAAGGACGCATCGTGTCGCGGGACCATATCGTGGCGGCCGTGTGGGGGCGCGAGCTTTCGCAGCTGTCGCGCACCATCGATACGCATATATCGCGGGTGCGCAGCAAGCTTGCCCTGCATCCCGAGCACGGGCTGCGGCTGCAGCCCGTCTACACGCTCGGCTACCGGCTCGAACTGACCGGAGGCGAGCGATGAGGGCGTGGCTTGGTAACGTGCTTGCGCGGCTGGCGGCGTGCCTGCGCGCGGCGGAGCAATGTATCGGGCGTCTCGCTGTCGACATGGGGGCGGGGCGGGAGGAGCGGGAGGCCGACGCATGCGCCGCCGTCATGCGCCTCCTGCCGGCCAGCGCCGGCGCCATCGATGTGGCGGCGTATGACAGCGAGGCGCAGGCGTCCTGGCAAACCGGCCTGCGCGCCCTGTCGCACGACTTGCGCGCGCCGCAGAGTGCCATCCTGGCACTGGCCGAGCTGCAACTGGTCGCACCCGAGGCGCTTGCGCACGATGTGTTCGCGGCGCAGGCGGCAGGCCATGCGCAGGCTTCGCTGCGTCTCACCGACGGCATTGCGCGGCTGTTGCGCGAGCTGGTCCACGGTTATCGCATGGAGGTGCTTGACCTGACCGCGCTGCTGCGCGAGGCCGCCGACGCGCTGTGGCAGGCGGCCAGGCCCGGCACCGAACTCCATCTGGCGGGGGCCAGGGTCTGGATACGGGGTGACACGGCGATGCTGTCCGAAGCCCTGCGCGTGCTGCTGGCCCTGGCACTGGACGCCGCCGGGGACACGCGGCCGCTGGTGCGCCAGCAAGTCGACGGACGCATCTGCCGCTTGTCCGTCGCCTTCGTGCCCGGAGCCGAGTCCGCGCAGGCGGCGGAGCCGGTTGCGACGCAGTTCTGCCGCCGCGTGCTGTTGCGCCATGGCGGCACACTCGACATCGGCGGCAGCGCGGATGCGGACGACCATGCCGGCCGGCCGGTCACCTGGCAGCTGCGCCTGCCCGTGCTGTCATGAAAAACAAAAAAGCACCCGAAGGTGCTTTTTTGTCGTTTGGCGTCACCCCCGCGCGAGCAGAGGTCAAGCCTGAAAGGACAATCAGAAAATGTGGCGGATACCTGCGGCCACACCGGTCTGGTTGTTCTTGCCCGGCAGTTCGGTCTTCGTGCCGCCAGTCAGCTTGTTGTAGTCCACGGTGCCGTAGACCTGGGTGCGCTTGGACAGCGAGTACTCGGCCAGCAGCACGCCGGTGTAGCGGTTGCCCTGGTTGTTGGACACGCCGTTCGTGTTCTGGACGTGGTCGCCGTAGAACACGCCGGTCAGGGCCAGCGCCGGGGTGACCTGGTAGGTCAGGCCCAGGTAGCCGGTCATGTCCTTGCGCGGGTTTGCCGCGAAGTTGCCGGTCGGGACCGGATTGGCGGTACCGGCTGCCAGTGCGTCGCCGTTCAGGCTGGCGTCGACGCTGCCGGTGCGGTCCAGGCCGCCGATGTAGCCCAGGAAGATCTTTGCCGGGCCGATGCTGTACTTACCTGCCGCGCCCCACATTTGCTGCTTGTTGCCAGCCGTGTCGCGGGTGAGTTGGTATACGCCACCGAAGCCGAACGGGCCAACGGTGTATGCAGCGCGGAAGCCATAGTATTGCGACGAGGTGAAGGAGCCGGCCTTTTCGCCGAAGCCATAGCTGCCGCCCACGTTCAGGCCGCCGAACTTGCCGTCGTAGCTGACTACGTTGTCATTGCGGAAGTTCGTCAGGAAGAACGGCCAGGCGTTGGCGGTGTAGTTACCGATGGTCAGCGGATCGAAGTCGCCGAAGAAAGTAAAGCCCTCGGTGTACTGGCGGCCCAGCTTCACGGTACCGAAGTCGCCGGACAGACCCACATATGCCTGACGGCCGAACAGACGGCCACCCTGGTTTGCCCTGCCGGTATCCGGATCGAAGCCGTTTTCCAACTGGAAGATTGCCTTCAGGTTGTTGCCCAGGGCTTCGCTGCCCTTGATGCCCCAGCGGCTGTTGGTGATCGCGCCGTTGGTCAACTGGTACAGGCTGTCGTTGTTGGCGTTCGAGTTGTTGGTGTAGCGCAGGCTCTGGTCGACGATGCCGTACAGGGTCACCGACGATTGAGCGTAGGCGCTGCCGGCCAGCAGCGTACCAATGGCAAGGGTGAGGGCTGATCTCTTCATGTGGCTCCTTTTCTGTTCTGTATTTGTCTGCGGCCGGATCACGGCGGCGAACGAGGTTTACGTTTCGTGTAAACGCTCGCGGAAATTTAACAAAACAGAAAAGATTTAGACACTAATGCACACTGTTGACGGGCCCTTTGCCGGCAATTGGTGCAAAAGCGTTGCGACGCCGCGACAGAACCATTAAATGGTGCATAGCGAGATGGCGTCGGCGTCATCTCGCTTTCCCCGCGGTCGTGGGGCGCACCGGTGGCGCGCAGGCGTGTGGCTGGCCACGGTATGGCCAGGGAGCTGCGGCATGACGGCCCGCCGCCCGGACTTCGGGCGAGGGGGCGCGGCTTAACCCTGCGGGATCTCGATCTTGACCTCGAGCACCTCGAGGTTGTCCTGGCGCTCCAGGCTCACGCGCAGATCCTGGTCGCTGATCTTCACGTACTTGGAAATCACCGCGACCAGTTCACGCTGCAGGGCGGGGAGATAGTCGGCCGGCGCGGAATGGCCGGTGCGTTCATGGGCGAGGATGATCTGCAGCCGCTCCTTGGCAACCGAGGCGGACTTTTTCTTCTCGCCGAGCAGGAAGGACAGAATCGACATGATGGTGGACCCTCCTTACTTGTTGCCGAAGATGCGCGAAAGCAGCCCCGGCTTCTGGTAGTCGGTGAAGCGCATCGGCTTGTCCTTGCCCAGGAAGCGGTCCACCACGTCGCCATAGGCATCGGCTACGTCGGAGCCTTCCAGGTGGATGGCGGGCGTGCCCTGGTTGGATGCGTGCAGCACCGCCTCGGATTCCGGCACCACGCCGATCAGCTTGATGCGCAGGATTTCCTGGATGTCGGTCAGCGACAGCATTTCGCCGCCATGCACGCGCTTGGGGTTGTAGCGGGTGATCAGCAGGTGTTCCTTGACCGGATCGCCACCGTCCACGGCCCGCTTGGTCTTGGACGAGAGGATGCCGAGGATGCGGTCCGAGTCGCGCACCGAGGACACCTCGGGGTTGGTCACGACCAGTGCCTCGTCGGCGAAATACATCGCCAGCAAGGCGCCGGATTCAATGCCTGCCGGCGAGTCGCAGACGATGTACTCGAAGCCCATCTCGACCAGGCCATTGATGACCTTCTCCACGCCTTCCTTGGTCAGCGCGTCCTTGTCGCGGGTCTGCGAGGCCGGCAGGATGAACAGGTTCTCGCACTTCTTGTCCTTGATGAGGGCCTGGTTCAGGTTGGCCTCGCCTTGCACCACGTTGACCAGGTCATACACGACGCGGCGCTCGCAACCCATGATCAGGTCGAGGTTGCGCAGGCCGACGTCGAAGTCGATCACGGCAGTCTTGTGGCCACGCAAGGCCAGGCCGGCGGAAAAGCTGGCGCTGGTGGTGGTCTTGCCTACGCCTCCCTTGCCGGAGGTCACAACGATGATTTTTGCCATGGCTCTTGGATCCAGTAATGGTTGAAGCTTGCGCTGCTGTGGTTTGGGCTCTGCGGCGGGTGTTACTTCATCCGGAGCGGTTCTAGTATCAGTTTCTCGCCGGCCAGCCGCACCTGGGCCGATTTGCCCAGCACATCGGCGGGCAACGGCAGTTCGGCGGTGCGGTAGATGCCGGCGATCGACAGCAGTTCGGGCTCCAGGCAGGTGCAGAAGATGCGCGCCTGCGCGTTGCCCTTGACGCCCGCCAGCGCGCGGCCGCGCAGCGGGGCATAAATATGGATATTGCCTTCGGCGATCACCTCGGCGCCGTAGCTGACCAGGTCGAGTATCACGACGTCGCCGGCGGCGTAGATCTGCTGGCCGGAGCGCAGCGGCTTGTCGATCAACATGGTGGCCATGCCGCGCGAAGCGGCTTCGGCCAGCGCGGCGGCGGCCGCGGCTTCCACCTCCGCTGCCGCGGCTTTGGCTTCGGCATGCGCCTTCGCTTCGGCCTGTGCCTCGGCCTGGGCTTCGATCCCGGCCGGTGCCGCTACGGCCTGCGGCGCTTCGTCGCGTCCGCCGCGCCGGCTCTGGCTGTCCAGCAGGGGCAGGCCGAACGACTCGGCCCAGCCGCGCTGCGCCTCGCGCGCAACCACGCCGATGGCGCGGGCCTTGAGCAGGGCCAGGGTTTCGATCACGGTGTCCAGTGCGACCCTGTCGTCGCCTTCCAGGCGGCGCAGGTCCAGGGCGACCACATCATTGGAGAAGAAATCGGGGGTCGATTCGAAGCGGGACAGAAGATCGTCCCGCAGCGCTGCGATGTCAGCGGTCTTGAGAGCGAGTAGGAGGGCGTCGACATTGCCACTGCGCAGCTCGAAGCGTGGCGATTTCTTCTGGGACATAGTCGGTGACCGTGGAAATGGGACATTCTAACTTCGTCTGGGTGCAGAACTGTAACAAATGACCGATGCAGGCAGGCCAGTGCCGGATGCGGCGCGTTGATGGCCCGTTTTCCCGGGCGGATGCATTGTCTTCGGCGCCGCGCGCAGGCGGCGGCACACCGGCGCGCCGTTCCGCCGTCGCTCTTGTTACGATTGCGCCATCTGAACAACGGAGTGCTCATGGGCGCGATCGTCAATAGTGTGGCCTACCGGGGCGGCAAGCGGGTGGGCGACGTGGCCGTGGACGAAATCAGCGAGTCACTCGCCGTGCCCGGCACCTTTGTGTGGCTGGGACTGCACGAACCGGACCTGGCGCTGCTGCGCAAGGTGCAGCAGGAGTTCGGCCTGCACGACCTGGCGGTGGAGGATGCCCTGGACGCGCACCAGCGGCCCAAGCTGGAAACCTACGGCGACTCCATCTTCATCGTGCTCAACACCGCCCAGCTGGTGGACGAGGAAGTGGTGGTGGGCGAGACCCACCTGTTCGTCGGTCCCAACTATGTGATATCGGTCCGCCACGGCGTGAGCAGCAGCTACGCGCCGGTGCGCGAGCGCTGCGAGAGCGATCCGCGCGCGCTGGCCAACGGCCCGGGCTATGTGCTCTACGCACTGATGGATTTCGTGGTCGATCACTACATGCCCATCGTCACCCGGCTCGAGGACGCCTTCGAGCGGCTTGAGGAAGGCATTTTCCGCGACGAGTTCGACCGCGCCGCGATCGAACGCCTGTACCACATCAAGCGCCAGGTGCTGCGCCTGCGCAATGCGGTTTACCCGATCGAGGAAATCTGCGGGCAACTGATCCGCTTGCACGAGGAGCTGGTGCCCAAGGAACTGCGCGCGTACTTCCGCGATATCGCGGACCATGCCAGCCGCCTGGTGCGCACCCTCGACGTGGTGCGCGAGATGCTGACCACCGCGGTGCAGGTGAATCTGGCGCTGGTCACCGTGGGCCAGAACGAGGTGGTCAAGCGCCTTGCCGGCTGGGGCGCCATCCTGGCCATTCCCACGGTGGTGTTCAGCCTGTACGGCATGAACTTCAGCTTCATGCCTGAGCTGCAGTTCCACTATGCGTATCCGGTGGTGGTCGGTGTGACGGTGCTGGCCTGCGGCGGCCTCTGGCGCAAGCTGCACAAGTCGGGCTGGATCTGAGGCGCGTGGCGCGGCCGCCCGGCCGCCGGCACCACGCCGGCCGGCAGCCCACGGGGGCCGCCGCGACTCCGGTCACACCGCCTTCCTCGCTTCCCCCTCCCGCTTCCCGATGCTTTGGCGGCACGCCATGCCATGTTTATGGGATTCCCTCCTTCCGGCGCGCTGGATAGTCTGGCCCCCGGTCCGCGCCCGTGCGTGGGCCGGGTTGGCGTGGGTCGCGCCACCGGACGCGCCATGGCGCGGCAAACAAGGTCACTAGAACACAAGAAGTGCAGCATCCATTCTCGGGGGGGAGAAATCCAATGAAGCTTCAATTTCAGACATTCGGGGTCGCGCTGAGCGGCGCGGCGCTGCTGGCGCTGGCCGCCTGCGGCGGCGGAAGCAGCGATAGCGCCAGCAGCGGTTCCACCAGCGACAAGCCGGTCGTGGCCGTGGCCGCGTCCGCGGTGACTGGCACGGCCGCCACCGGCGCCGCCCTCGCCAACGCCAAGGTGGCCATTACCGACAGCGCGGGCGCCTCGCCCTGCCAGGAAGCCGCGGTCACCACCAGCGCGCTGGGCACCTACACCTGCACCCTGAAGACGGGCGTGGTGGCGCCGTTCTTCGTGGTCGTCACGGACCCCACCGGCAACACCGCCCCGCTGGTCAGTGTGAGCACCGTCACGCCGGCCGCCGGCGCCAAGCTGACGCTCAACGCCACGCCGTTGACCACGGCCATCGTGGCGCAACTCGCCGCCGACGGCAATCCGCTGACTGTCGTCAGTGGCAAGACGGTGGACGCCGCCGCCTTGCAAAAGGTCACCGCCAATGTGGTCGCGCAGCTCGCCAGCGTGCTCGCCGCCATCGGAGCGCCCGCCAGCTACGATCCGTTCTCGACCGCCATTACCGCTGCCACGGCGGCCGGCGTGGGCAATACCGCCGACCAGGTGCTCGACATCGTCAAGGTGGTCACGGACCCGGCCACCGGCAAGCTGGCGCTGACCACCGTCGACAACCCGACGCCCATAGCCATTGCTACCGCCACCAGCACCGGCGGCACGCTCGCCGCGCCGCCCGCCGCCGTCGCGGCCCTGCCGCAGGCCGCACAGGCCGTCGCCAAGGGGCTCTCGGCCTGCTTCGCGCTGCCCGTCGCGCAGCGCGTGACGTCCTCCAATGCCAACCTGAGCGCGTCGCAGGGCGGCCCGGAGGTCGACGGGGTGGCGTCCGCATGCCAGAACATCGCTGCCGACAGCAGCAACGCAGCCGGTATCGATTTCCTGCAAAACGGCTTCTACTTCGGGCAATTGCTCTACGGCATCCTGACCAGCGATACCATGACGGGCGCACAGTTCAGCGTGCCGGAAATCATGGCGTTCTATCCCGCCGCGTCGACGGCCTCGGGGCGTGACGAAGCCATCTTCAACATCCGGTACCTGGACGCCGGCGGCAACCCCGGCAACATCATCACGACGGCACGCAATATCGCCAACGGCGCGACCAGCGCGCATCCCTCGAACTGGTGGCTGGTCGGCAACCAGCAGCCCGTCGATGTGACCGTCAAGCTCCAGATCCGGCGTGTCGAACAGCTCAACCCCGGCTTCAGCAAGAACAACAATAACTACAGCCACTTCCAGAGCGGCATCCAGTTCATGATCAACGCCACGGGCCCGGGCAGCGTCGTCAACAACGCCCCCCTGAGCTATGCGCGCGTGACCGGGCCCGGCTTGCCGAGCAATGGCATTGTCTATATTGCGCCGGTCCCGGCCGAAGTAGGCCAGACCTACATGGACGTGAGCAACAAGACCGGTACGGTGCCCGTCACCGCCCAGTGCGGCAACGAGTTCAGCCCGCCCTCGCCGTCGTACAACTGCCCGAACTTCTGGTTCTCGCGGACTGCGGGCCTCAGCGGCAGCGCGGCCAGCACGCTGGCGGGCAATCCCGCCGGCCTGGCGTGGGCGCAAGCAGCGGACAACGCCGATGCCTCCAAGGTGGTCAAGGGTGCGAAGTACCGCATCGAGCTGTTCCATGGCACCAACACCACGCCGACCTACAGCTACAACAAGACCCTGCTGAGCGACCTCGTGCCGGCCACCCAAGGGGTGAACCTGCCGTGGAACACGCTGGGCAGTCAGTCGCTGGCCGCGCTGGACCCGTCCAACGCCAGCCTGGCTGGCGCGCAGACGTCGCTGACGGCGGACTGGGTGCAGAATGTCTCCGCCCAGCAGATCGGCAGCGTTGCCGTCTCGGTCGACAGCAACGGCACCTGGAGCACATCCATGCCAGCGCCCAAGGGCGCGACCTCGATCGTGGTCAATGCGGCGGTGCCGGCCTTCTCGGCCAATACCACGCGCGGCCTGCTGTTCGGGTACCGGATGCTGGACAACAGCAACAAGTCGGTGGTCTACACCTACAACTGATTCCAGGAATCAGGCGCTCCTGACGCGGCCGGCGCCACAGCCGGCTTCGGCGTCCTGCATAGCCCCGCAAGGCCAAAAGGCCTGCGGGGCCTTTTTTTCGCCCCGGCACGCCGCGCCACGGCCGCGGAGGAGGCTGCAGCGCACTTGCGCGCCGTCTTTACGCGATCTTTATATCTTCTTTACACCCCCGCCTCCCCTCTCTACCCCGTTTTTACCGCGCCATCCCTAATCTGCCATCTGTGAATCACTCACGGTGTGTTGCCATGGACGGGATCTATTTCATTGGTTTGTTGCTGTTCGGTGCGCTGACTGGCGCACTGCTGGCCTTATGCGCCGCGCTGGGAAGCAAACCGCCCGGCGCGGCCGAGGGGCCGGGCGCGGAGGGTGCCGAAGTGCGCCGCAAGGACAGCGCCACCGACAGGAGGCTGTGATGGACTGGGCTGACCTGCTGGGCGGCGTGCTCGCCGTCGCTGTTTTTATCTACCTCCTGATCGCCCTGTTCCGGCCGGAGAAATTCTGATGTCAACCGAATTCCTGGGACTTCTGGTCCTCTACCTGGCTATCCTGCTGGCGCTCGCGCCCTTCGTGGGGCGCTATATCCGCCGCGCGATGGAGGACGAGCGCTACCTCGCCACAGCCTGGGGCCGACCGCTGGAGCGCGTGCTGTACCGCGTGGCCGGCGTGCGCGCCAATGCCGAGATGGGCTGGAAGCAGTACGCCGTCGCGGTCATCGCCTTCAATATGCTGGGCGTGGTGGCCGTCTACGTGCTGCAGCGCGTGCAGGTCTGGCTGCCGCTCAACCCGCAAGGCTTTGGCGCCGTCACGCCGGACTCCGCCTTCAACACAGCCGTCAGCTTCGTCTCCAACACGAACTGGCAGGGCTATGCGGGCGAATCCACCATGAGCTACCTGACGCAGATGCTGGCGCTCACAGTGCAGAACTTCTTCTCGGCGGCCACCGGCATCGCCGTGGTATTCGCGCTGATCCGCGGCTTCGCGCGGCAGAGTGCAACCACCATCGGCAACTTCTGGGTGGACATGACGCGCTGCACGCTCTACGTGCTGGTGCCGATCTCCGCCGCCATCGCGCTGGCGCTGGTCAGCCAGGGCGTGATCCAGAATTTCGACAGCTATAAGGAAGTCACGCTGGTGACGCCGGTCGAGTACAGCCAGCCCAAGGTGGACGCAGCCGGCCAGCCCGTGCTCGACGCCAAGGGCGCGCCCGTGACGGAGGCCATGAAGACCGACAAGCAGACGCTGGCAATGGGCCCGGTGGCTTCGCAGGAAGCCATCAAGATGCTCGGCACCAATGGCGGCGGCTTCTTCAACGCCAACTCGGCCCATCCCTACGAGAACCCGACGGAGCTCGCCAACCTGATCCAGATGCTGGCCATCTTCCTGATTCCGGCGGCCTTGTGCTTCACCTTCGGCGAGATGGTCAAGGACCGCCGCCAGGGCGTTGCGATCCTGGCCTCGATGGCGGTGATCTTTATCGTCATGGCGTGCGTGGCGGCGCTCTCCGAGCAGATGGCCAACGCCGCGCTGGCGGGATTGCCGATCGACCACGCGGCCAGCGCGTTGCAGGCCGGCGGCAATATGGAAGGCAAGGAAACGCGCTTCGGCATTGCCGCCACCGCGTTGTTCGCCACCATCACCACGGCGGCATCGTGCGGCGCGGTCAACGCCATGCATGACTCCTTCACCGCCATCGGCGGCCTGGTGCCGATGCTGCTGATGCAGCTTGGCGAGGTGGTGTTCGGCGGCGTCGGCTCGGGCCTGTACGGCATGCTGGTGTACGCGGTGCTGGCGGTGTTCATCGCAGGATTGATGATCGGCCGCACGCCGGAGTACCTGGGCAAGAAGATCGAGACCTACGAGATGAAGATGACTGCCGTGGCGATCCTCGTCACGCCCTTGCTGGTGCTCCTGGGCACGGCGGTGGCGGTGATGGTGGAGCCGGGCCGCGCCGGTGTGTTCAACCCTGGCACGCACGGCTTCTCGGAAATCCTCTATGCGTTCTCGTCGGCCGCCAACAACAACGGCAGCGCCTTTGGCGGCTTATCGGCCAACACCCCCTTCTACAACGTGGCGCTGGCCGCGGCGATGTGGTTCGGGCGCTTCTGGATCATCGTGCCGATTCTCGCCATGGCGGGTTCGCTGGCGGCCAAGCGCCGGCTTCCGGTCACCGGCGGCACCATGCCCACGCACGGTCCCCTGTTTGTGGTGCTGCTGGTTGGCTCGGTGCTGATGGTGGGCGCGCTGACCTATATCCCGGCGCTCGCGCTGGGTCCGGTGGCGGAGCAATTGCAGCCCCCCGCGGTGACGGCGGCGGGCAAGTGACGGAGCGCCTGCCGCGCGGCGACCCGCGCGGCATGGCGAGGCAGCAAACCAGCAAGCAATGAGGGCTGCCGTCCGCGCAGGCGGCGCCGGCCCTCAAGAAAAGCGTATCAGCGTATTGCGGAGAAACGCATGCAACAAGAATCCATGGTGACGCGCGGCAAGACTGCCGGCGCGGCACCGGCAAACACGACGCCGGCGACCAGCGTGGCCACGCCGGCCCACGGATCCGGCAAGGGCGGCGGCCATCATCGTCCGGCGCGCGGCGGCATGTTCGCGCCCGAGCTGGTCAAGCCGGCCCTGCTCGACTCGGTGAAGAAGCTCTCGCCGCGCGACCAGTTGCGCAACCCGGTGATGTTCGTGGTCTACGCGGGCAGCATCCTGACCACTATCCTGTTTTTCCGTGCCTTGTTCGCGCCAGCTACGGCGGGCGGCGAGAGCGCCGGCTTCATCCTTGCGGTATCGGTGTGGCTGTGGTTCACCGTGCTGTTCGCCAACTTTGCCGAAGCGCTGGCCGAAGGGCGCAGCAAGCAGCAGGCCGAGGCGCTGCGCGGGCTCAAGACCACGGTCACCGCCAAGCTGATCAAGGAAGGCCGGCGCGACTACCGCGCCGCCGGCGCCACGGAGCCGCGCGGCGCCGCCGCGCTGCGCCGTGGCGACGTGGTGCTGGTCGAGGCCGGCGACATGGTGCCTGGCGACGGCGATGTGATCGAAGGCGTGGCCTCGGTGGACGAGAGCGCCATCACCGGCGAATCGGCGCCGGTGATCCGCGAGTCGGGCGGAGATTTCTCTTCAGTCACGGGCGGCACGCGCGTGCTGTCCGACTGGATCGTGGTGCGCATCACCACCAATCCGGGCGAGAGCTTTATCGACCGCATGATCACCATGGTCGAAGGCGCCAAGCGCCAGAAGACGCCCAACGAACTGGCGCTGACCATCCTGCTGGTCGGGCTGACCATCGTGCTGCTGCTGGCCACCGCCACGCTGCAGCCGTTCTCGGTGTTCAGCGTACTCGTGGCCAAGGCCGGCATGCCGGTCACCATCACCGTGCTGATCGCGCTGTTGGTGTGCCTGATCCCGACCACCATCGGTGGCC
This sequence comes from Cupriavidus sp. 05N39, assembly GCF_056397325.1. Taxonomy (NCBI): domain Bacteria; kingdom Pseudomonadati; phylum Pseudomonadota; class Betaproteobacteria; order Burkholderiales; family Burkholderiaceae; genus Cupriavidus; species Cupriavidus sp. 05N39. The sequence continues at coordinate 36,622 of NZ_JBFTNE010000036.1, read as the reverse complement.
TGCTGTCGGCCATCGGCGTGGCGGGCATGAGCCGCATGATGGAAGCCAATGTGATCGCCACCTCGGGCCGCGCGGTGGAAGCCGCGGGCGACGTGGACGTGCTGCTGCTCGACAAGACCGGCACCATCACGCACGGCAACCGCCAGGCCTCGCGCTTTATCGCCGCGCCCGGCGTGTCGGCGCAGCAACTGGCCGAAGCCGCCTGGCTGTCGTCGCTGGCCGACGAAACGCCGGAAGGCCGCAGCATCGTGACGCTGGCGCGCCAGCAGGCCGGCGCGGCTACGCCCGATATCAGCGCGCTGCGCCCGATCTTCGTGCCGTTCACCGCGCAGACCCGCATGAGCGGCGTGGATGCCGGCGGCCGCAGCGTGCGCAAGGGCGCCGCCGATGCCGTGCGCAAGTATGTGACCGAGCGCGCCGGCAAGTTCCCCGACGCGGTGATGCAGGCCGTGGATGATGTGGCGCGCGCCGGCAGTACGCCGCTGGTGGTGGCGGAATCCAGCGCCGATGGCGAGAACGTGCGCGTGCTCGGCGTGGTCGAGCTCAAGGACATCGTCAAGGCCGGCATCCGCGAGCGCTTCGGCGAGCTGCGCAAGATGGGCATCAAGACCGTGATGATCACCGGCGACAACCGCCTGACCGCGGCGTCGATCGCCGCCGAGGCCGGCGTCGATGACTTCCTTGCCGAAGCCACGCCCGAAGCCAAGCTCAAGCTGATCCGCGACTACCAGGCCGAAGGCCGCCTGGTGGCGATGACCGGCGACGGCACCAACGACGCCCCCGCGCTGGCGCAGGCCGATGTGGCCGTGGCGATGAACAGCGGCACGCAGGCGGCCAAGGAAGCCGGCAATATGGTCGACCTCGACAGCAATCCGACCAAGCTGATCGAGATCGTCGAGATCGGCAAGCAGATGCTGATGACGCGCGGCTCGCTGACCACCTTCAGCGTGGCCAACGACGTGGCGAAGTATTTCGCCATTATCCCGGCCGCCTTCGCCACCACGTATCCGCAGCTCAACCAGCTCAACGTGATGGGTTTGTCGACGCCGGCCTCGGCCATCTTGTCGGCGGTGATCTTCAACGCGCTGATCATCGTGGTGCTGATTCCGCTGGCCTTGCGCGGCGTGGTGTACCGCCCGCTCGGCGCCGCCGTGCTGCTGCGGCGCAACCTGCTGGTGTATGGGCTGGGCGGCATCCTGGTTCCGTTCGTCGGCATCAAGGTGATCGACATGATCCTGGCGCTGTTCGGCTGGGTCTGAGCGCGTCGAACGCGTGGCATGTTAACGGAGCAATCAATGAATACGAAAGTCCAGACCGCGCAGCCTGTTGCGCCCATCCAGGGTGGCCTGCTGCGGCCCTTGCTGACGGTGTTTGTCGTGCTGTCGGCCGTCACCGGGCTGTTGTATCCCGGCGTGATCACCGGCATTTCGAGTGCGGTGTTTCCGCATGAGGCGGCAGGCTCGCTGATCGTCAAGGACGGCAAGGCCGTTGGTTCGGAACTGATCGGCCAGCCGTTCTCTGACCCCAGGTACTTCTGGGGCCGCTTGTCGGCTACCGCGCCCATGCCGTATAACGCGGCAGCATCCGCCGGCTCCAACCTCGGCCCGAGCAATCCTGCGCTGACCGATGCGGCGCGTGGCCGCATCGAAGCGCTGCGCGAGGCCGATCCCGGCAACCAGGCGCCGGTACCGGTGGATCTGGTGACCGCTTCAGGCAGCGGGCTCGATCCGCACATCAGCCCGGCCGCGGCGCAGTATCAGGCGCCACGCGTGGCCCGGCTGCGCGGCCTGCCCCTGGAGCGCGTGCAGGCGCTGATTGCGGCGAACACGGACGGGCCGCTGCTGGCGGTGATGGGCGATCCGGTGGTGAATGTGCTGAAGCTGAATCTCGCGCTGGATGGCGAGAAGCGGTGAGGTTGGGGGGCCATTGGCGCGCTGGCAATGCCCGCTGGTTTGCGCCCCTCTCCAGGAGGGGAGAGCGAGTGACAGCCGTCGGCATGGCAAACGGTTCTTGCGCACCAGGCGTGGCACAATCGTTTGTATCCATCCCTCTCCCGGGCAATGACCCCCACCATGCCTGACACCGCCACGCGCGACGCCCCCGGCCGGCCCGATCCCGATGCCTTGCTGCAACGCATGCAGGAGGAGGGCGAGCGCGCCGCACGCGGCAAGCTGCGTGTGTATTTCGGCGCTTCCGCCGGCGTCGGCAAGACCTTCGCCATGCTGACCGCCGCGCGGGCGCTGCGCGAGCAAGGCAGCGACGTGGTGATCGGCGTGGTGGAAACCCACGGTCGCGCCGAGACCGAGGTGCTGATCGTGGGGCTGGAGCGGCTGCCGATGAAGGCCATGCCGCATCACAAGCTCGACGACCACGTGCTGCACGAGTTCGACCTGGACGGCGCCCTGGCCCGGCGCCCGGCGCTGATCCTGGTCGACGAGCTGGCGCATTCCAACGCGCCCGGCAGCCGTCACCCCAAGCGCTGGCAGGACATCGAGGAACTGCTGTCGGCCGGCATCGATGTCTGGACCACCGTCAATGTCCAGCATCTGGACAGCCTCAACGAGGCGGTGGGCGGCATCACCGGCATCCGCGTGTGGGAGACCGTGCCCGACACGGTGTTCGACGACGCCGACGAAGTCATCCTGGTGGACCTGCCCGCCGACGAACTGCTGCGGCGGCTGCGCGACGGCAAGGTCTACCTGCCGGAACAGGCACGGACCGCGGCCAGCAACTTCTTCCGCAAGGGCAACCTGATCGCGCTGCGCGAACTGGCGCTGCGCCGCACCGCCGACCGCGTCGACGACGATGTGCGCGCCTACCGGCACGCCGAATCGATCCGCCCGGTGTGGCGCACGCGCGAAGCGGTGCTGGCCTGCATCGGCACGGGCGACGATGCGGCGCAGGTGGTCAAGAGCGCGCGCCGGCTGGCCGGGCAGCTCGATTGCGACTGGCATGTGGTGACGGTGGCCACGCCGCGGCTGGCGCGGTTCGCCGAACAGGAGCGCGCGAACATCGAGGAGGCGATGCGGCTGGCCGAAGAGCTCGGCGCGCGCACCGAGACCCTGGCCGGCAGCGATATCGTGCAGGCGGTGGCGGGCTATGTGCGGCGCCACAATCTCACCAAGGTAGTGGTCGGGCGTGCGCCAGGAACCTGGCACCATAGTGGCGGCAGCCCGCTGGCGCGCGCGCGGGAGCTGCTGGCACTGGGCCTGTCGCCGTTCCTGGGCGCGCGCGCCTGGCTGTTCGGGCGCCATAGCTTTGCCGATTCGCTGGCGCTCGGCTGCCCGGAGATCGATGTGATCCGTGTCGCCGCCGATGCCATGGGCGCCGACACGCGCGGCCGTGCGCAACCGGTGTCCGGGCGCGCCGACGTGCGCGAGGATCCGGCGCGCAATGACGACAGCAGCGCGGTGGCGCGCCGCATCGACTACCTGTGGGCGGTTGCGTGGTGCGGCGGCGCCAGCTTGTTGTCGGCGCTGACGCGGCCTTGGTTCGACCTGGTCAATATCGCGATGTTGTTCCTCGCGGCGGTGGTCGGCGTGGCGCTGCGCCACGGCCGCGGCCCTGCCGCGCTGGCCTCGGTGCTATCGGTGGCGGCTTTCGATTTCTTCTTCGTGCCGCCGCGCATGTCCTTCGCGGTCAGCGACGTGCAATACCTGGTGACGTTCGTGGTGATGCTGGCGGTGGGCCTGGTGATCGGCCAGCTGACAGCCGGGCTGCGTGAGCAGGCCCAGGTTTCGGTTGAGCGCGAGACCGATGCCCGCACCCTCTATGAGCTGGCGCGCGAGTTGTCCGCCGCGCTGATGCCAGAGCAGATCATCGAGATCAGCGGCCGCTTCCTGCACGCCGCGCTGGGGGCGCGTTCGGCGTTCTTCCTGGTGTCGCCCAAGGGGCGGCTGATGCCGCCGGTAATCGATCCCGCGCAGCGCGGCAGCGACGCCATCGACCCGGTGCTGGCGCAATGGGTATTCGATCATGGCCAGCCCGCAGGCACCGGCACCCACACGCTGCCGGGCAGCACCGTACTCTACCTGCCGCTCAAGGCGCCGATGCAGACGCGCGGCGTGCTGGCGGTGGAGCCGCAGGAGTGGCGCGCCTTCGCGCGGCCCGAGCGGCGCCGGCAGATCGATGTGTTCGCCACGCTGATCGCGATCGCCATCGAGCGCCTGCATTATGTGGAGGTGGCGCAGCAGGCGCTGGTGTCGATGGAGTCGGAGCGGCTGCGCAGCTCGCTGCTGGCCGCCGTCTCGCACGATCTGCGCACGCCGCTGACCAGCCTGATCGGCATGGCCGAAACCATGCAGCGCACCGAACCGCCGCTGCCTCCGCCGCTGTCCGAAACCGTGGACGCGATGCGCGAGCAGGCCCTGCGCATGCGTACCATGGTGGTCAACCTGCTCGACATGGCGCGCCTGCAAAGCCGCGATGTACGCATGCAGAAGGAGTGGCAATCGCTTGAAGAGCTGGTGGGCGCGGCGCTGGCCGGCATGCGCGACGCGCTCTCGCGGCACCGCGTGTCGGTGGCCGATCTGTCGGCGTTGCCGCTGGTGGAGTGCGACGCGGTGCTGATGGAGCGGGTGCTGTGCAACCTGCTGGAGAATGCCGCCAAGTACACGCCGCCGGGCACCGGCATCCGCATTGCCGGCGAGGTGGCTGACGCGGAGGTGCGGCTCGTGGTGGAGGACGACGGCCCCGGCGTGCCGCGCGGACAGGAGCTGTCGATCTTCCAGAAATTCACGCGCGGCGAGCGCGAGTCGGCCACCGCCGGCGTGGGCCTGGGGCTCGCCGTTTGCGAAGCCATCGTGCAGGCGCACGGCGGGCGCATCTGGGTGGAAAGCGCCGGCGTGGCGCGTGCCGGTGGCACGCAGGGTACCGGCGCGCGATTCGTGGTGGCGCTGCCGCGCGGCAATCCGCCGGCGATCGAGCCGGAGCCGCCCGAGCTCGCGCACGAAGCAGCAAACAAGGAATCCAACCGAAATGACGTTTGAATTTTCGCCCACGGTATTGCTGGTCGAAGACGAGCCGCATATCCGGCGTTTCGTGCGCGAGGCATTGCAGGCGGAGGGCTGCACCGTGCATGAGGCCGAGACGCTCAAGCGCGGCCTGATCGATGCCGGCACGCGCCAGCCCGACGTGGTGATCCTCGACCTGGGCCTGCCCGACGGCGACGGCATGACGCTGATCCGCGAGATGCGCACCTGGACCGAAGTACCGGTGCTGGTGCTGTCGGCGCGCACCGGCGAAGCCGACAAGATCGCCGCGCTCGATGCCGGCGCCGACGACTACCTGACCAAGCCCTTCGGCGTGGGCGAGCTGATCGCGCGCGTGCGCGTGCTGCTGCGCCGGCATGCCAAGATCAATCCGCAAGGCACGCCGCTGGTTACCTTTGGCGAAGTGCGGATCGACCTGGCCAACCGGGTAGTCACGCGCGCCGGCGACGACGTGCATCTCACGCCGATCGAATACCGCCTGCTGGCCGTACTGATCGCGCATCGCGGCAAGGTGATGACGCATCGCGAGCTGCTGCGTGAAGTGTGGGGGCCCGCGCATTCCGAGAGCAGCCATTACTTGCGGGTGTACATGGGGCACCTGCGGCACAAGCTGGAAACCGATCCCGCGCAGCCTTCGCATCTGATGACGGAGGTGGGGGTGGGGTACCGGTTCGTGGGGTGACAGGGCGGCCGTACGCAACAGGTTTGAAATCACTGAAAAAACTGACAAAAGCTGACATGGCCCGGGGAAGCGAAAAAGCCCGGTCGGCGGTGGGATATAGTCATGCCCTTTCCGCCAAACGCCAGCTGAGGGGGCAATGGTTCGGCTCTTCCTGATTGTTCTCTTGTGCTGGGTGGGCCAGTCCGCGGCATGGGCGGAAGTGCGTTTGCCGCAGTCGGGGGAGGTCTCCCTTGGCCAGCATTGGGAACTGCTGCGCGATCCGCAGGATGCGCTGACCGTGGCGCAGCTATCCCGGCCCGAGACCGCGGCCGCCTTCCAGCCCCAGGACTCGCCTCCCGCCCTTGGTTACGTGAAGGGGACCGTCTGGCTGCGCATCACCCTGACGCGGCCGGCGCAAGCCGCACCGATATGGCTGCTGCAGTTGCGCTCGGCGCTGCTGGACGACGTCACCCTGTTCCTGCCGCAGCGTGGGGGCGGGTACGAGCAGCGGGTGGCTGGCGACAGGCAGCCGGTCGCGGGGCGTGACGTGAATTACCGCAGCCCGGTGTTCCGGCTCGACCTGCCGGCGGACCAGCCGGTCACCCTGTATCTGCGCGTGCGCAGTACCAGCACACTGAGCTTTCCCCTGGTGGTGTGGTCGCCAGAAGCGTTCATTTCCTTTATCGGCACCGAACTGCTTCTGTTTGGCTTGTTCTACGCGGCGCACCTGGTCTTGCTGATCACCAGCGTCTGGTTCTATTGGGTGACCCGCAATATTTCCTTCGGGCTGTTCAGTCTTACCGTGCTGGCCAATCTGTTTATTTCGCTGGGCGCCGAAGGTTTCACCTATCAGTATCTGCTGCGCGAATGGCCGCTTGCGAGCGAAACCCTTTACGTGCTGAGCTGGTTTTCCGTGACGCCACTTGGCGTCATGTTCACGGCGCACTATCACGGCCTGTTCGAGGCGCCCTGGCGGCGTTGGGCGGTCGGCTTCTCCCTGCTGACCTGGGGTGTGGCCCTGGTTTCGGCATCCTGGCTGCTCCTGGACAATGTCTGGTGGATACGTCCACTGGCCCTGCTGTGGGGTATCGCCATCATGGTGATACAGCTGATCGTTGCCACGGTGATGGCCTGGCGCGGCCAGAAGGCCGCGCGGGTGCTGGTGTTTGTCCTGGTTCTCCTGCTGGGCGGCACCGTGTTGCGCCTGGCGCGCAATGTCGGCTGGATCGATCCCGGCTCGTTCGTCGACAACGCCAACTACCTGGGCATGGTGGCTTTCCTGCTTATCATGAATTCGGCCATCAGCTGGCGATACACGGATATGCGGGCCGAAAAAGAAGCCGCGCAGGCCGAAGCCTTGCGCGTGGCCCATCAGGCCGAGCGCGATCTGGAACTCAAGGTTGCCCTGCGCACGCAGGCGCTCAGAGATGCCATGGCGCAGGTGGAGGCGTCCCTGTCGCTGGAGCGCCGGGCGCAGGAAGAGCAGCGGCAGTTCCTGTCCACGGTGTCGCATGAACTGCGCACGCCGCTGGCCGTGATCGATGCGACGGCCCAGAACCTGGACCTGGACGATGCCCACGATGATCCGCGGACCTCGGCCCGGTACCAGAAGATCCTGCGTGCCACGCAGCGCCTGACCATGCTGCTGAATGACTCGTTGCATGAGGATGGCTTCGAGCTGCTGCGGCATGGCTCCCGGCCTTCGCGCACCAGTCTGCCGGACTTGCTGGAGGATGCCGCGGCGGCAGCCCGTTTGCTTTCGGAGGGGCACCAGCTGGAGGTTGACGGGAGCCGCTTGCCGGAGGCCTTCCTGTGCGATGCCAGCCTGTTGCGGCTGGCGTTGCGCACGCTGGCCGACAATGCGGTGAAGTACACACCCGTGGGCAGCCGGGTGGTCCTGGGCGGCAGGTTGGTGGCCGCAGGCGTGGAGCTGGAGGTGCGGGACAACGGGCCGGGCATCGATCCGGCGGACCTGCCGCGCATATTCGATCGCTTTTATCGCGGCCAGAATGCCGGGCAGAAGCCCGGGACCGGGCTAGGCTTGTCGCTGGCCCGGCGCATGGTGGAAATGCAGGGCGGCACATTGGCTTTGGAAAGCATGCCGGGGCAGGGCTGTCGCGCGAGGATTTTCCTGCCGTCGGCGCAGCCGGGCCTGCAGGCCGGCAATCAGGCCAGCGAGATGGGCGCGGTGAACGTGTAGCCTTTCCGGTGGGCGGTCCTGAGCGGCAACTCAGTTCCCGATTCGCTCCGCCAGCGCTGCCGGAGACGGCTGACCATGGTTTCCAGCCGGCGTTCGTCGTAGCTTAGCCAGTCGAAGCCGAAGCCTTCGGCGATCTGGCGGCGATTGACGGGCTGGGCCGGGTTGCGTGCCAGCATCTCGAGCAATTTGCTCTCATTGGAGGAGACGGCCAGGCGGTCTCCGGCCGGCGCGACCAGCGTGCAGGCCTGGCGGTCGAGCCGCCAGTTGGCAATCACCCGGCGGCTCAGGGCGCGAAGGATGGCGTCGAATTCCAGCAGTTTGACGGGCTTGACCAGATAGTGGTCCGCCCCGCCGTTCAGGCCGTGGATCTTGTCCTGCGATTCGCCGCGGGCCGTGAGCATGACGATGCCGCAGCCGGGCCGTTCCTGTCTTAGCCGGCTTGCCGCATCAAAACCGGTTCCGTCGGGCAGCATGACATCGATGACGGCAATTTCCGCCTGCGCGGCCAGCGGCAGGAATTCCGCCAGGCTGCCTGCCTGGCTTACCATCCAGCCGCGCTTTTGCAGGAAAGCCGCCAGTTCCTCGCGTAGCTCGATCTCATCCTCGAGCAAGATGACATTGCCCATCCCAATACCTTGCAGCGGTTACCTTAAATGATCGTGGCCAGGGCAGGTTTCAGCCTGCTCCTGCGATATTACGGTAAGAATGGGTGGAATCTTAACCCCTGGGCTGCATCTCTGCCTAATCGACCCTGCCCCCGCTGCGAGGCCCGCTCACAACTGACCGCTCACCACACGCCAAAGAACACGCCCGCCTGCTTATACACATTGGTCTTCGCCGCCACTTCCGCACTGCTGACCGTGGTGCGTGGCTTCAGCGTGCAGAACCATTCCAGCAGATGCCCCCGCATGGCCGAGCGGATCGGCTCATGGCCGGCATCCCCGCCCAGGTCGAAGAACTCATCGGGGTCGCGCTCCAGGTCGAACAGCTGCGGGCGGAAGCCCTGCCAGTGAACATACTTCCAGCGGGCGTTGCGGACCATCCAGGCTCGGCATTCGCCCGGGTGCCGGCCCAGCGCCACGCGCGCGCCGCGATAGGCGTAGTCCAGCTCCGACACCACGAAATCGCGCCACGGACCGGCGCTGCGCGCGCGCGTGAGATCCAGCAGCGAGCGGCCTTCGACGCGATGGTCGGCCGGCGGCAGGCCCAGGGCGTCCAGCACGGTCGGCACCACGTCCACGGCGGAGACCATGCGCGCATCGACGCTGCCGCGCGTGGCATCGGCGTCGGGCGATGGGTCGTAGACGATCAGCGGGATATTCTGCACGGTGTCGTAGAACTGCTCCTTCTCGCCGAGCCAGTGATCGCCGAGGAAGTCGCCGTGATCGGCGGTGAAGACGATCAGCGTATCTTCCCAGCGGCCCAGGCGTTCGAGCTGCTCCCACAGCTCGCCAAGCCGGTCGTCGATCTGCTGCACCAGCCCCTGATAGGCGGGGCGAACCGTGTCCGAGACTTCGCTGCGCATGAAGTTGGCGCATTCCTCCTGCGTGCGGTATGCGTCCAGCACCGGGTGCGGGTCCTCCAGCTCCGCGTCGTGGCGCTTGAGCGGCAGGCAGTCGTCCAGCGAGTAAGCCGCGTGGTAAGGCGCCGGTGCCATATAGGGCCAGTGCGGCTTGACCAGCGAGAGATGCAGTACCCACGGATCGTCGCCACGCGTGGCGATGTACTGCATGGCCTGGCCTACCGTATAGGCCGTCTCCGAATGCGGCTCCGCCACGCGCGCCGGCAGGCCTGCATTGCGCATCTGCCAGCCCGACACGATCTCGCCCTGCGCGTTCTCCGCGCTGATCACGTAATCGGTCCAGGGATCGGCGCTGTCGTAGCCCTGCTGGCGCAGCCAGTCGGCATAGGCGCCGCGGGGCTCGGCATGATGGCCGTCATGACGGTCGACTTCGACAAAATGCCCGCTGCGCAGCAGCGTTTCCAGCTCGCTGCCGCCGTCGAGGTGCAGGCGTTTCATGTTGGCGTTGTCGGGCATGACGTGGGTCTTGCCGGCGAGCGCCAGTGAGCGGTGACTGTCCTTCAGGTACTCGCCCAGCGTCACTTCGCCGACCGACAGCGGCACGCGATTCCAGGTGGCGCCGTGGCTGCTGGGGTAGCGGCCGGTGTAGAAGCTCATGCGGCTCGGGCCGCACACGCCGGAGGTGACGAAGGCCTTGGTGAAGCGCACGCCGCGCGCGGCGAGGGCGTCGATGTTCCTGGTGCGCAGGGTGGGGTGGCCGTAGCAGGTCAGGTGGTCCTGACGCAACTGGTCGCACATGATGAAGAGGGTGTTTCTCGTGGACATGGCTTTCCTGACGATCTGCCTGGGGTCGGACGATTGCCGCCCGACCCGGATTCCATCAACTCAACAAATAACAGAATGGGATTCGACGATGACTACATCAGTCAAGAAGATGATATTGATCTGATGAATAATCATGGCGATATTTTCTGGGGGGATTTTCAGTCTCCCGTATAACCGGATGCCTTGACCACCGGCCCCCAGCGCCCTGCGTCCGCCGCCAGCACCTTCCCGAACTGCTCCGCGCTCCCGGTCAGCGGCTCCAGTCCCAGCTTCAGGAAGCGCTCCTTCAGGTCTCCTGACTGCACCGCGTGCACAATCGCCGCGTTCAGCCGGTCGATGGCCGCCTTCGGCAAGCCAGCCGGCGCCAGGAAGCCGTACCTGCCTACGCCCTCGATATCCTTATAGCCAAGCTCGGTAAACGTGGGCACATCCGGCAGCGCCACCGACCGCTGCGTTCCCGAACTCGCCAGCACGCGAATCTTTCCGGCCCGGTGCATCTCGGTCAGGTCGGCCAGCGTATCGACCGACGCCGGCACCTGCCCGCCCACCAGCGCATTCATCAGCGGTGCCGAGCCATTGAACGGCACATGCAGCATCTCGACGCCCACCTGCCTGCCGACCAGCAAGCCAAAGAAGTGCGGGATGCTGCCAAGCGCCGGCGACGCGTACGAGTTGTTCTTCGCAGGATTGGCCTTGAGCCAGTCGATGTACTCCTTCAGCGTCTTCGCCGTCGTGCCGGGGCCGGCGGCCAGCGCCAGCTGGAAGTTGGCGGCCTGCGCCACCGGGGTGAAGTCGCGCTGGATGTCGTAATTGAGCTTGCGGTAGACCAGCGGGGCGATGGTCATTACCGCCGAGTTGGCGATTACCAGCGTGTTGCCGTCGGCGGGCAGCGTGCGGGCGTAGTCCATCACCAGGCGGCCGCCGGCGCCGGGCTTGTTCTCGATGACCACGGTCTGCCTGAGCTCGTCGCGCAGCTTGTCGCCGATCAGGCGCGCGGCCAGGTCGGCGGTGCCGCCGGCGGGGTAGCCCACGAGGATGCGCAGAGGACGGTCGTTCTGGGCGCTGGCCGGTGCGCTGGGCAGGCAGGTGGCGGCCAGCACGGTCATGGTGGCGAGGGTGGGAACTAGCGCGCGCAGCAGTTTGGCGGGTTTCACGGATTCTCCTGTTGGTTCGGCATCGGCGGGAAGCCGGCCAATTTATCGATACGGTCGTGGTGAGCCAAAGAAGGGTTTCGCGGATCGATCCGCGCGTTTCGTTCCTTGTCGCCGGGTGCCCGGCCGTACCCCGGCGGCTGCGTTGTCCATGCGGCTCGCCAGTTCTTGTGCAGCGGCACAGACGCTAACACCCACCCATATAATTGACAAAATCAACTAAATTTGCGGATGCGGCATGAGCGCTGACGAAACGGGCAGGCAGGGCAGCGGGAACGCCGGGGAGCTGGCGGACGAACGGGAACGGGATGCCGGCGAGACGCTGCAGCATCCCGCCCGGCTGGCCGACTTCCTGAACTACCGCCTCTATCACCTGAGCCGTGTCGCCCTGCAAGCCAGCGGGCATCACCTGCGCGTCGCGGTCGGGGTGAGCCGGCGCGAGTGGCGCATGCTGTCCTTCCTCGGCGAGCAGCCGGGCACGCGCCTGACGGAGCTGGCGCAAAGCGCCGGGCTGGACAAGGTGCTGGCCAGCCGCGCCGTGCATGCCTTGATGGCGCGTGGTCTGGTGCTGCGCGCCACGCGCGAGACGGACCGGCGGGCGGCGGCGTTCGTGCTGAGCGAGGAGGGCGAGGCGGTCTACCGGCAGGCCTTTGCGCAGGCGCAGGCCTTCAACGCGCGCCTGGCCGCCTGCCTGGCTCCGGAGGAGGCGCGGGTGCTGGGGCGTTGCCTGTCCCGCCTGCAAGCCGAGGCCGAAACCTTGCTGGCGCAGGCGCAAGCGCTGCCCGATACCGTACCCGCGCCTGCGCAGTTGCCCCAGGATTGGTGGCGCCAGCCGTAAGGTCCGGCCGCTGGCTTCCGACTGCACCCTGCGACTTCCTGCTCCTACACTTGTAGACTTGGAGTCAGCGCGTGCACTGCCTGGAGCCTGCCATGCCGCTTGTTCGTCTCTTTTCGCCCCGGCTGCGCGCCGCCACCGCCGCGGCGCTGGTGCCCGCCTGCCTGCTCGCTGCCCCGCTTGCCCTTGCCGCGCCCCAGCCTCCCGCACCGGCGCAAGCGCTGACGCGCCAGGCGGTGGCCGCCTACGACGCAGGCGCCTTCGATGCGGCCTTGCGCGACTTTGCCAAGGCGGCCGAGCAGGGCAACCGGCTGGCCCAGTTCAATTACGCGATGATGATGCTGCGCGGCGAGGGCACGCCGGTGCGCCCGCAGGAGGCGCTGGTCTGGCTGCGCCGCGCCGCCGACAACGACATGACCCACGCCCAGTTCACTTTTGGCGAGCTGTACGAGCACGGCGAACTGGTGCCGCGCTCGCTGGAATCCGCCAACGAGTGGTACCGCCGCGCGGCGGAAGGCGGCCATGTGCAGGCCCAGGTCGAGCTGGCGACGAACTACTTTACCGGGCGCGGCGTGGCGCGCGACTACGGCAAGGCATTCCAGTGGTACAGCCGCGCCGCCAGCGCCGGCGACGGCGGCGCGCAATACATCGTCGGCAGCTATTACGAGCGTGGCGAGCCCGGCGTGGTGGAAAAAGACATCGAGCAGGCCAAGATCTGGTACGCCCGCTCCGCCTCGCACGGAGACCCCGGCGCGCTGGCCAAGCTGCGCTCGCTGCTGGAGCAGGGGCTGAAAGACAAGGCGAAAGCCAATCCCAAAGGAGCCGGTGCCATGTAATGCCCCGGTCGCATTGCCATGGTGCCATATCAGGTGGAGTAGCCGCGGCCAGGCTGACGCCGGCCGGAGCAGAGCGTAATCAAGGAGGAAGCCGCGCCTCGTCGAGCCCGGGGCGGTACAACTCTTGCTTGTAAGCACAACACAAAACCTGCGCAATGGGAGGCCCGAGTGGCAACGCACGTCGCACTGAACCACGTCACCCACTACCGGTATGACCGGCCGGTGAAACTCTCGCCGCAAGTGGTACGGCTCCGGCCCGCCCCACACTGCCGCACCCCCATTCTTTCGTATTCGCTGCGTATCGAGCCCGAGCAGCATTTCATCAACTGGCAGCAGGACCCGTTCGCCAACTATCTGGCCCGGCTGGTGATTCCCGAGCCCACGACCGGGTTCAAGATCACCGTCGACCTGGTGGTCGAGATGGCAGTCTACAACCCGTTCGACTTCTTCCTGGAACCCTACGCCGAGCGTTTCCCCTTCAGTTACGAGGCGGGCCTGGCGCACGAACTGGCGCCCTATATGGTCAAGGGCGAGCCGACGCCGCGCTTTGCCGCCTTCGTGGAGAGCATCCCGCGCACGCCGCAGGTCACCATCGATTTCCTGGTGGGCCTGAACCAGCGCCTGCAGGAGGACATCCGCTACCTGATCCGCATGGAGCCCGGCGTGCAGACGCCGGAGCAGACGCTGGAATCCGGCGCGGGCTCCTGCCGCGATTCGGGCTGGCTGCTGGTGCAGACGCTGCGCCACCTGGGTCTGGCGGCGCGCTTCGTATCCGGCTACCTGCTGCAACTGGCGCCCGACGTGAAATCCATCGACGGCCCCAGCGGCACCGAGGTGGACTTCACCGACCTGCACGCCTGGTGCGAGGTGTACCTGCCCGGCGCGGGCTGGGTCGGCCTGGATCCCACCTCCGGCCTGCTGGCCGGCGAGGGCCATATCCCGGTGGCGTGCACGCCCGAGCCCAGCAGCGCGGCGCCGGTCAGCGGCGCGGTGGACGAGAGCGAGGTGAGCTTTCACCACGAGATGTCGATCACCCGCATCTATGAATCGCCGCGGGTGACCAAGCCCTATACCGAGGAGCAGTGGCAGGCCGTGGCCGCCACCGGCGCCGAGGTCGATCGCTTGCTCAACGCGCAGGACGTGCGCCTGACCATGGGTGGCGAGCCTACCTTTGTCGCGGTCAGGGACCGCGACGGCGCGGAGTGGAACACGGACGCGCTCGGTCCCACCAAGCGCGCCTATGCCACCGAACTGGTGCATAAACTGCGCGGCCGATACGGCGAGGGTGGTTTCCTGCACTTCGGCCAGGGCAAGTGGTACCCCGGCGAGCAACTGCCGCGCTGGGCCTTGTCGATCTGCTGGCGCGCCGATGGCCAGCCTTGCTGGCAGGATCCGTCGCTGTTCGCCGACGAGCGCGAGCCGGGCGACTACACGGAGGCCGACGCGCAGCGTTTCCTCGACAGCCTGGCCGGCCGGCTCGGCCTCAATCCGGACTTTGTGCAGCCCGGCTATGAAGACACCTGGTATTACCTCTGGCGCGAGCGCCGGCTGCCGGTCAACGTCGACCCCATGGACGCGCGGCTGGACGACGAGATGGAGCGCATGCGCCTGCGCCGCGTGTTCGATGGCGGGCTGTCGCGGCCGACCGGCTACGTGCTGCCGCTGCGCCGCACCGGCGAGGAGGATGGCCCTGCCTTGTCCGGCCAGCGCTGGATCAGCGGACCGTGGTTCTTCCGCGACGACCGCATGTACCTGCTGCCCGGCGATTCGCCGATGGGCTATCGCCTGCCGCTCGATGCCCTGCCCTGGGTCAGCGAGGCGGACTACCCCTGGCAGTTCGACCAGGACCCGTTCGCGGTACGCTCGCCGCTACCCACCGGCGCACAGCTGCGCACGCAGTTGCCGGGCCTTGCCGGCTCGGGCGCCGAGACTGGCCAGGGTCACGGGATTCGCGCCAGCACCGCGGCTTTCCCGGCACCCGGCTCCGCGATGGCAAGGAGCGCAGTTGCCGGTGCCGGCAGGGCCGCGGGCATTGCCGTCGGTGCCGGCACGCCCGGCGGCCAGGCGGCCGACCTGGCGCGCGTGCCCGGACGCGGCGAATCCGCGGGCTGGATCACCCGCACCGCGCTCTGCGTGGAGGTGCGCCACCCCAGCCGCGCCGCGGGCCCCAAGGCCGAGAGCAAGGCTGCTGGCGACAAGCGCGGCATGCTCTATGTTTTCATGCCGCCGCTGACCGTGCTGGAGGATTACCTGGAACTGCTGGCGGCGGTGGAAGCCACCGCCGCCGGGCTGGGCGTGAAGATCGTGCTCGAAGGCTACCCGCCCCCGCGCGACGTGCGCCTGAAGGTGCTGCAGGTCACGCCCGATCCCGGCGTGATCGAGGTCAATATCCATCCCGCGGCCAACTGGGACGAACTGGTCGACCATACCGAGTTTCTCTACCAGGCCGCCCACGAAACCTACCTCAGCACCGAGAAGTTCATGCTCGACGGCCGCCACACCGGGACCGGCGGCGGCAACCACTTCGTGCTGGGCGGCGCCACGCCGGCCGACAGTCCCTTCCTGCGCCGCCCCGATGTGCTGTCCAGCCTGATCGCGTACTGGCACAACCATCCCTCGCTGTCCTACCTGTTCTCGGGCATGTTCATCGGCCCCACCAGCCAGGCGCCGCGTGTGGACGAGGCACGCAACGACCAGCTGTACGAACTCGAGATCGCCTTTGCCGAACTGCAGCACCAGCTCGACCGCCTGAGCGGCACGCAAGGGGCGGCGGGCGCCAATGGCGCGCACGTGCCGCCGTGGCTGGTCGACCGCGCGTTGCGCAATATCCTGATCGATGTCACCGGCAACACCCACCGCAGCGAGTTCTGCATCGACAAGCTCTACTCGCCCGACGGCCCTACCGGCCGGCTCGGCCTGCTGGAGCTGCGCGCGTTCGAGATGCCGCCGCACGGGCGCATGAGCCTGGTGCAGCAACTGCTGCTGCGCGCGCTGGTGGCACGCTTCTGGCGCGAGCCGTATCGCGCGCGGCTCACGCGCTGGGGCACCGAGTTGCACGACCGCTTCCTGCTGGGCACCTTCGTGCAGATGGATTTCGACGACGTGCTCGCCGAGATGCGCGAGGCGGGCTTCGCCTTCGACAACGCCTGGTTCGCCCCGCATTTCGAGTTCCGCTTCCCGCGCGTGGGCGAACTGGCGGCGGGCGGGCTGGCGCTGACGCTGCGCGCCGCGCTGGAGCCGTGGCACGTGATGGGCGAGGAGGGCAGCGCCGGCGGCACCGTGCGCTATGTGGATTCCTCGCTGGAACGCATCGAAGTGCGCGTGCTGGGCCTGAACGACAGCCGCCACGTGGTTACGGTCAACGGCCGCGCGGTGCCGCTGCAGCCCACCGGGCGCGTGGGCGAGTTCGTGGCGGGGGTGCGGTACCGGGCCTGGGCGCCGCCGTCCGCGCTCCATCCCACCATCGCGTCGCACGCGCCGCTGACTTTCGACGTGGTGGACACCTGGATGGGACGCAGCATCGGCGGATGCCAGTATCATGTTTCGCATCCGGGCGGGCGCAGCTACGAGACCTTCCCGGTCAATGCCTACGAGGCCGAAAGCCGGCGCCTGACACGCTTCTTCACACTCGGACACACACCGGGCGTGATGCGCGTGGAGGAACCCCGCCGCGGCCTCGAGTTTCCGTTCACGCTGGATTTGCGGCAACGCTGATCCGGCTCGCCCCCAAGCCGCGCCCCCGTGCCTCAACAGCCATCACTGCCTTTCGATGAATCCACCCCCGCGGCAGACGCGGTGATGCACCGCGCGCGGCCGGTGCCGCCCGGCCACCTTGACGAACTGGGCGCGTGCGGCGACGGGCTGCGCGCGCCGTGGGCGAGCTTCTTCCAGGTGCTGGGCGAGGAAGGCATCGACGGCCTCGACCAGCAGGCCGCCGCCATGGCGCGCCAGATCCGCGACAACGGCGTGACCTACAACGTGTACGCGGACAACGCCGACAAGGCTGGCGCACGCGCCTGGGCGCTGGACCTGCTGCCCTTCCTGGTCCCCGAGGACGACTGGGAGCGGATCGAGCGCGGCGTGATCCAGCGGGCCGAGCTGGCCAACGCCGTGGTGGCCGACATCTACGGGCCGCAGACCCTGCTGTCCAAGGGCTTGCTGCCGGCCGGCCTGGTCTTCGGCCATCCCGGCTACCTGCGCCCGCTCAAGGGCTACCAGCCGCCGGGCGGCAATTTCCTGCATATCGTCGCGGTGGACCTGGCGCATACCGTGGCGGGCGGCTGGACCGTCATGGCCCACCGCACGGAAACGCCTTCGGGCATGGGCTACGCGCTGGAAAACCGGCTGATCATCTCCAGCCTGTTCACCGATGCGTTCCGCGAGCTGCGCGTGCGGCGCCTGCCCGCCGCGTTCACGCAACTGGTGGCCACGCTGGCGCAGCAGCCCGCGGCGCAGCCACCCGCGCCCGAATCCGCTGCCGGCATGGCGGCGGCGGTCAGCAAGCACATCGTGCTGCTCACCCCGGGCCCCTATAACGAAACCTATTTCGAGCACACCTTCCTGGCCCGCTACCTCGGCATCACGCTGGTCGAGGGCAAGGACCTGACCGTGCGCAACGACGTGGTCTACCTGAAGACCCTGGCCGGGCTGGAACGCGTCGACGTGGTGCTGCGCCGCCTGGACGATGCCTATTGCGATCCGGTCGAGCTGCGGCAGGACTCCACGCTTGGCGTGCCCGGCTTGCTGCAGGCGATGCGCGCGGGCAATGTGCTGGTCTCCAACGCGCCCGGCTCGGGCTTCCTGGAAACGCCGGCCATCCACGGTTTCCTGCCCGCCATCGCCCGCGAACTGCTGGGCGAGCCGTTGCTGCTGCCCGGCGTGCCGAGCTGGTGGTGCGGCGAGGCCACCGCGCGCGCGGAAGCGCTCGCGCAATTCAGCGAAGCCTTCCTGATGCCGACCTATCCGCGCGGCATGGCGCAGCCGTGGGAAGGGCCACGGCTGGGCATGGAGCGCGGCCTGCAGCGGCTGGCCGACTGGCGCGAGCGCATCGAGCAGGTGCCCGATCTGTTCACCATCCAGGCCGATCTGCCGCTGTCGCACGCGCCGCGCTGGGAAGGCCCGCATATCGGCTCGCGCATGGCCATGCTGCGGGTCTACGCCATCGCCGACGGGCGCGGCGGCTGGCAGGTGATGCCGGGCGGCTTTACCCGGCTCGCGGGAGAAGGGCAGCCGGCGGTTTCGATGCAGCTCGGCGGGTCCAGCGTCGATACCTGGGTGCTGTCGAGCCAGCCGGCACAGCCGGTGCCGATGCCGCCGCCGTTCCCGATGGGCAGCACGGGCCTGGGGCCAGCCCCCAAGCCGCTGGCGGTATCGAGCCGCGCCGCCGAGAACCTGTTCTGGGCCGGCCGCTATGCCGAGCGTGCGGAGAACAATGTGCGCCTGTGCCGGCTAGTGCTGGGCTCGATCGAGAGCAGCGACGACCGCGACGACAGCGCGCTCGACGTGATCGGCGAACTGGTGCAGGCCTGCGGCCTGCTGCCGACCGGCGCCCCGCAGCCGCGGGCCTCGCTGCGCGTGTTCGAGCGCAGCCTGGTATCCGCGCTGGCGGAAGACGCCGGCTGGACCAGCGTGGGCCAGAACCTGGCCAGTCATGTGCATGCCGCCACCGAGATCCGCAACCGGCTGTCCAACGATCACTGGCGCACCATCCTGGCCGCGCGCAACGATTTCGGCGACGCGATGGCGGCCGCTTGTGGCGGCAGCCCGGGCGCGGCGGGCAGCGACGCCGGCTACTACGACCGGCCGCGCGTGCTGGCGGCGCTGGATCACCTGGGCATGCAGCTCGCCGCCATCAGCGGCGCCCAGGGCGACCGCATGACCCGGGATGAAGCCTGGCGCCTGCTGTTCATCGGCCGCCATATCGAACGCGTGGCCACGCTGTCGACCTTCCTGCAGGTGTTCGCGCACAACGGCGCGCTGCTGCACCGGACCTGCTTCGACCTGGTGCTGCACCTGTTCGACAGCACGCTGACCTTCCGCGCGCTCTATCCCGGCCGCTCCGATGTGCCGGCGCTGGTCGACCAGATCGTGATCGAGCCCACCAATCCGCGCGGGCTCTATGGCGTGCTGGCGCGGCTGCGCGTCAAGCTCGGCCAGGTCACGCCCCCGGCCAGTCCGGCAGGCACCGGGCGTTTGCCGCTGCCGCAGTTCCTGCCCACGGTGGAGACGCTGCCTGGCTGGGAGGCGCTATGCGAGCGTGATGCCGACGGGCAATACACCAATCTGGTGCAATTGTGCGGGCAACTGACGAGCATGATGGTGCAATTGTCCGACGAAATCAGTGCGCGCTACTTCAGCCATGCCGGCATGGCCGGGACGGGTGCCTGGGCCGGGGTGCAGCCATGACCGCGGCGATGAACGAGACGACCGCCGCCGCCGCCGTCGCGCCCGCGACACCCGCGCCGCGCGCCGCATCCGTGCTAACCGTCCACCACAAGACCATCTACGACTACACCGCGCCGGTGGAAAACGCCCAGCAGCGCGCCGTGGTGTTCCCGGTCACTTGCCCGTGGCAGGCGGTGCTCTCGCACAGCACGCTGATCGAGCCGGCGCCGTCGCATCAGCGTGCCGACACCGATGCCTTCGGCAACAACGTGCTGTACTTCACCATCGACGTGCCGCACGACTTCATGCAGCTCGCCTGCGAGAGCACGGTCAGCCTGACGCCGCGCTGGGAGGCGCTCGATCCCGCCGCCAGCATGCCGTGGGAAGCCGCCGTGGCAGCGCTGCGCTTTCGCGCCGGCCAGCCCTTCATGCCGCAGAGCGAGTTCTGCTTCGCCTCGCCCAACATAGCGCTGCATCCGGACCTCAAGGCCTACGCGCTGGCCAGCTTCGCGCCCGGCACGACAGTGGTGGCGGGCGCCATCGACCTGATGCACCGCATCCATGCCGACTTCGAATACCACGCCACCGCCACCGAGGTCGATACGCCGGCGCTGCAGGCCTTCGGCCTGCGCAGCGGCGTGTGCCAGGATTTCGCCCAGGTGATGATCGGCTGCCTGCGCTCGCTTGGCCTCGCCGCGCGCTATGTCAGCGGCTACTTGCGCACCGAACCGCCGCCCGGCCAGCCCAGGCTGATCGGCGCCGACGCCTCGCACGCGTGGCTGTCGGTCTACTGCCCGCTGGCCGGCTGGGTCGACCTCGATCCCACCAACGATGTGCTGGCCGACACCGGCCACGTCACGCTGGCATTCGGGCGCGACTACAGCGATGTCTCGCTGCTGCGCGGTGTCATCTTCGGCGGCGGCGCGCACGATGTCGAAGTGGAGGTCAGCGTGTTGCCGCTCGTGTAGCGACGCCGCAGCGGTCAGCGGCTGGCAAGCCAATTGCTTGTCGGTAGCCTGGGTTTGCCGAGAAAAGGGGGAATCATCATGCTAAGCCGCACCGCCGACCACCTGTTCTGGATGGCCCGCTACACCGAGCGTGCGGAGAACACCGCACGCATGCTCGACGTCAACTACCAGGCCTCAATGCTGCCGCAGTCGCCCGACGTGGCCCGGCAAGGCTGGCTGGCGATGCTCGATGTGACCGAACTCACGCCGGTATTTGCCGCGCATCACGGCGCGGTGGCGCACGGGGAGGTGATCGACTTCATGGTGCGGGACCTGAGCCATCCCGCGTCGATCATGTCGTGCCTGCGCGCCGCCCGCGAAAACGCCCGTGCGGTGCGCGGCGCGCTTACCACGCCGCTTTGGGAGACCATCAACACCACCTGGCTCGATGTGCAGCAGATGGTTGCCGACGGGATCCTGCGGCACGACCCGGCGCAGTTCTTCGAGTGGGTGAAGTTCCGCTCTCACCTTACGCGCGGCGTGGAAGCCGGGACCATGCTCAAGGACGAAGCCTATTGCTTCATGCGCCTGGGGAC
Organism: Cupriavidus sp. 05N39; assembly: GCF_056397325.1. Lineage (NCBI taxonomy): Bacteria > Pseudomonadati > Pseudomonadota > Betaproteobacteria > Burkholderiales > Burkholderiaceae > Cupriavidus > Cupriavidus sp. 05N39. The sequence continues at coordinate 15,674 of NZ_JBFTNE010000036.1, read as the reverse complement.
GTTCCTGGAACGGGCGGATAACACGGCCCGCATTCTCGATGTCAAGTTCCAGGCTACCGACCTGGGGCAGCAGCAGGACGACTTCTATCAGTGGGCTGCCGTATTGCGTTCGGTGTCGGGGCTGGAGATGTATCGCAAGGTTTATCGATCGGTGGTTACGCCGGAACGCGTGGCGGAGTTGCTGATCGTGCATCCGGATATGCCGCGGTCGCTGGCGGCGAGTTTGCGGGAGGTGGTTTCGTTGCTGGCGCAGGTCAGGAATGCGCAGTCAGTGGAGACGGAGAGGCGGGCGGGGAAGCTGCATGCCGAGCTTAAATTCACTCGGATCGAGGATATTTTTTCTGTTGGGATTCATGGGTGGCTTAGTGATTTTCTTCGCAGGATCCATGAGTTGGGGGGTGGGGTTAGTCGGGATTTTTTGATGAAGGGGGTGTAGGGGTAGGGGTAGGGGCAAACCATTGGCTTTTTTGTCGGTGCTTGGTCTTTGATTTGAGCGGTGTTGGCTCTTGCACCCAACAGCGTACGACATCCCCCTGCGGGGGACGCCGGTCACTCTTCTTTGCTTCGGCAAAGAAGACTAACGAGAAGAAAGCCGACCCTGCCGGGGGCAGAGCAATCGCGAGTGCGCAGGGTGCTGGTTTCGTCGTATGGCCAGCGGTTCTGCGGGCATCTGCCGGTACCGGTTTAAAGGGCCACGAATCTGCAAGTTTCCGGGATTCGTGGTGCGGCCCCCGGTAGGAGAATCCTTGGCCATTCGCCAATCTGCCGTTACCGGCGCGGGCCATCACGACACATCGCCCGTCAATGGTTTCGTGGTGGGGCGGGCGCGGTGGTCAAGGTCTTGGGCAAATCAACCCGGTGCCACCGCGCCCACGACGGAACCGGTGCGCCTGCAACTTCGTGGCCGGCCACTCCGCGAGCGACAGACGGCTTGAAGCAAGTGATGTGCGCTACCGGGGGCCTCACCGTCAATCCCGGATGCTGGCAGGTTCGTGGTCAGTCAAGCCGGTACCGGCAGAAGCCCGCCGGCACTTTGGGCCGTACGACGAAACCCCCGATATTCGAGAGCCTTATTGCTCTGCCCCCGGCAGGGTCGGCTTTCTTCTCGTTAGTCTTCTTTGCCGAGGCAAAGAAGAGTGACCGGCGTCCCCCGCAGGGGGATGTCGTACGCACTTGGGTGCAAGAGCCAACACCGCTCAAAAAACCCCTATCCCACCAACTCCCGATGCAAAGCCAAATACTCCAACGCCAGCTTATGCCGCGGATCCAGATGAATCATCGGCATCGCATGCTGATGCGACTCCCGGATCTTCACGGACGACGACAACCGTGAATTCAGCACCGGCAACCCCTCGCCAACCAGCTCCTCAACCAGTTGCAACGGCAGGCTGGCCCTCGGCTGGAACTGGTTGATCACAATACCCTCGACTTCGAGATCCGCATTGTGGTCATGCTGGATCTCCTTCACATTGTCGAGCAGCGTATAAAGCGCACGGCGCGAGAAGTCGTCGCAGTCGAACGGAATCAGGCAGCGCTCGACAGCGATCAACGCGGAGCGGGTGTAGAAATTCAAAGCCGGCGGCGTGTCGATGTAGATCGCGTCGTACACCGCTTCCAGCTCGATCAGCGCATCGCGCAGCTTGTAGATCTTGTAGCGGGATTCGAGCTTGCCGTGCAGCGCGTCGAGCTCGGGATGGGCGGGCATCACATCGAGGTTCTCGAACGGCGTGGCATGGATGAACGAGGTGACTTCCACCGGCTTGAAGCTGTACGTCAGCGCGGTGTTGAAGAAGTCTGCCACGGTCGGGGTGGCTTCCGCGGCCTGCGTGCCGAGCAGGTACTGGCTGGAGTTGCCTTGCGCATCCAGGTCGATGACCAGGGTGCGCAGGCCTTCGCTGGCACTGATGGCGGCCAGGTTGCAAACGATGGTCGACTTACCGACACCGCCCTTCTGATTGAATACGACGCGCCGCATTTGAGCCCTTGGATGTGAACGTGCCAAAGGGAAGAGGATACCCTAGCGCGGTGTCATTTCAGCGGCCAAATCGCGCGACAGGCTACGTCTGTATCAGCCGCTTCTGACGCGAGATACTCATCAGTATCCCGATCCCCATGCCCAGCGTCACCAGCGCCGTCCCGCCATAGCTCATCAACGGCAACGGCACCCCCACCACGGGCAGGATGCCGCTCACCATCCCCATGTTGACGAACGCGTAGGTGAAGAAGATCAGCGTGATCGCCCCCGCCAGCAGCCGCGAGAACAGCGTCGGCGCGTTGGCCGCGATATACAGCCCGCGGAAGATCAGCAGCAGGTACAGCACCAGCAGCACCGCATTGCCCACCAGGCCGAATTCCTCCGAGAAGACCGCGAAGATAAAGTCGGTGTGCTTTTCCGGGATGAACTCCAGGTGCGTCTGCGTGCCCTTCAGCCAGCCCTTGCCGAAGACGCCGCCGGAGCCGATGGCGATGATCGATTGGATGGTGTGGAAACCCTTGCCGAGCGGGTCGGTGGTGGGATCCAGCAGCGTGCAGATGCGGTGCTGCTGGTAGTCGTGCAGGATCGGCCAGTTCACGCCGGGGGCGCACATATCGTGCTCGAAGGTGACCAGCGCGGTGATGGCCACCACCACGATGGCAAGCAGCGGCAGGATGATCTTCCACGACAGGCCGGCGAAATAGATCACATAGAGGCCGGCGGCCATGACCAGCAGGCCGGTGCCGAGGTCGGGCTGCTTGGCGATCAGGCCAACGGGCACGAGCAGCAGCACCAGCGCCAGCACGAAATCGAACCACCTGACCGAGCCCTCCCGTTTCTGGAAGTACCACGCCAGCATCAGCGGCATGGCGATCTTCATGATCTCGGAGGGCTGGATCACCATGCCGACGTAGAGCCAGCGGCGCGCACCCTTGCGGATCAGGCCGAACATGGCCACCGCGACCAGCAGGGCCACGCCTACCGTGTAGAGCGGCACCGCCACCCGCATCAGCGTCTGGGTCGGCAGGTAAGCGATGGCCCACATCACCACATAGGACAGCAGGATGTTGCGCAACTGGTCCTCGACCCGCCCGGGCATGTCGATGGCGGCGGAGTAGAGCGCCACGATGCCGGTGGCGAACAGCAGGAAGACGATCAGCGCCAGCGGCTTGTCGAAGCCGGTGATGGCCGTCTTGATGAACGATAGGACGCGGCGGCGATCCATGGCGCGTCTCCTTCAGCGTGTAGCGTTGGCGTTGCCGCCGGCCGCGGCGGGCGCGGTTGCCGGCTTGGCGCGGGGTTTGGAACTGGCCGGCCCCACCACGGCCTGCGCGGCAGGGGCGGGGGCCGGAGCCGGGCGGCTGTGGCCAAGGGCCTGCGCCATGCGCTCGTCCAGCGTCTGTACCGCCGAGGCCGGCGCGATGGCGGCGGGGTCGATCACCGGCGCCTGCACGGCGGAAGCGGCCGTGGCGGCAGCACCGGCACGGGCTGCGACGCGCGCGGCCGGCGCGCTGGCGCCTTCGCTGGTGGCGGCGGCCTCGCTGGCGCCCATGACCGTGGCGCTGGCGATGCTGGCGGTGTGGCCGGTGGTGAACACGCTGGGCGTATCCACCGGCGGCTTGCCGCCGGCGCGCTCCGATGCGGGCGGGGCGATGTTCTCCAGCTCTGCCGGCCACTTGCCGAGCAGGTAGTAATCCATCACCTTGCGCGCGATCGGCGCGGCCACGGCGCCGCCGAAGCCGGCGTTTTCCACGATCATCGCCAGCGCGATCTTCGGGTTGTCCGCCGGGGCGAATGCCGTATAGAGCGCATGGTCGCGCTTGCGCTCGTCCAGCGCGTGGTGGTTGTACTTCTCGTTCTTGCCCATGGTGAAGGTCTGGGCGGTACCGGTCTTGCCGGCCGACTCGTAGGCTGCGCCGGCAAAGGCGCGCGCAGCCGTGCCCGAGTGCGTCACGCCGACCATGGCGCGCTTGATCACGTCGATATCGGCCTGCTTGAACGGCAGCCGGTAGCTTTCCTTGGGCACCGTGAGCTCGCGGTCGCGGGTTACGGAATCCTCCACCGCCTTGACCAGGTGGGGCTTCATCGCGGAGCCGTTGTTGACCAGGATGGCGGTGGCGTTGGCCAGCTGCAGGATGGTGAAGCTGTTGTAGCCCTGTCCGATGCCAAGGGAGATGGTTTCGCCGTCATACCACTTCCGCTGCTCGGGCTTGCGGTAGGCGCGCTGCTTCCATTCGGTCGACGGCAGGATGCCGCGGCTCTCGCCTTCGATGTCGATGCCGGTGATCTGGCCGAAGCCCAGCGGCTTCATGAAGTCATGAATGGCGTTGACGCCCATGTCGCGCGCCAGCATGTAGTAATAGGTATCGCACGACTGCACGATGGAGGCGTTCATGTCCACCCAGCCGTGGCCGCCCGGCTTGTCGTCGCGGAAGGTATGGTTGCCCAGCGTGAATGAGCCCGGATCGTGCATGCCCCAGGCTGCGGTGCGCTTGCCGGTGGTGAGCGCCGCCAGCGCCATGAACGGCTTGTAGGTCGAGCCGGGCGGGTAGGTGCCGCGCAGCGGACGGTTCAGCAGCGGCTTGTCGGGCGAGCCGTTGAGTTCGTTCCAGGTATTGGTGTCGATCCCTTCGACGAACAGGTTGGGGTCGTAGGTCGGCTTGGAAACAAAGGCCAGGATGTCGCCGGTGGCCGGCTCGATCGCCACCAGCGCGCCGCGCTTGTCGCCAAAGAGCGCCTCGGCCAGCTGCTGCAGGCGGATGTCGAGCGACAGGATCAGGTTGTTGCCGGGCGTGGCGGGGGAGGTGGACAGCGTGCGGATGGGGCGTCCGCCCGCGCTCACTTCCACTTCCTCGAAGCCGGTCAGGCCGTGCAGTTCGGTCTCGTAGCTCTGCTCGATGCCGATCTTGCCGATGTAGTTGGAGCCCTTGTAGTTGTCGGCGTCCTTGCGCGGATCGTACTTGGCGCCTTCGGCGCTGTTGGCCTCGTCCATGGCCTCGATGCGTTCCTGGTCGCGCTGCGAGATGCGGCCGAGGTAGCCGATCACGTGCGAGGCGGACTCGCCCATCGGGTACTGGCGGAACAGCCGCGCGCGCACGTCCACGCCGGGAAAGCGGAAGCGCTGCGCGGAGAAACGCGCCACTTCCTCGTCGGTGAGCTGGCTGCGGATCGGCAGGCTCTCGAAGCTGCGGGATTCTTCCATCAGCCGCTTGAAGCGGCGGCGGTCGCGCGGCTGGATGTCGATCAGCTGGGCTAGTTCCTCGATGGTGTTGTCGAGCGTGTCGGACAGCTTGGACGGCGTGATTTCCAGCGTGTAGGCGGAATAGTTGCGCGCCAGCACCACGCCGTTGCGGTCCATGATGATGCCGCGGTTGGGCTCGATCGGCGCCACCGAGATGCGGTTGTCCTCGGCCTTGGCCGAGTACTGGTCATGCTTGTACCACTGCAGCCAGAGAAAGCGCGTGAACAGCAGGCCGAAGCAGATCACGGCAAACAGGCCCGCCGCCGCTACGCGGATGCGGAAGCGGCCGAGCTCCTGTTCGACATTGCGTATTTCGGTCATGGTACTGCGTCAGCCTTGCGGTTTGCCGCGCACCCCAGGGGGCCGCGGCGGGACATCGGTTGGGGTAAAGCGTCAGATCGGCCGGGTTTCGTCCACGTCCGCGCTGCGGCGCTGCGGCGCCAGCAGCATGCCGGTGGCCAGCGGCCACAGCAGCGCCTCGATGCCCGGCGCCAGCAGCAGCTGCCAGCCGGGCAGCGGCGCGCCCATGGCCAGGCGGATCACCACCGGCACCGCGTGGGCGACGAACAGCAGCGGCAGCACGTGCAGCGCCTGGGTATAGACGGTGAACCACAGCACGCGCCGATGGATGGTGATGGCGAAGTACGCCAGCAGCGAGTAGGCCATGGCGTGCTCGCCCAGCAGGCGCGCATCGTGCACATCCATCAGCAGGCCGAGCGCGAACGCCACGCCCATGCCGACCTTGCGCGGCTGGTGGATGTTCCAGAACACCAGCACCAGCGCCACCATGTCGGGCACCCACAGCGTGGTGCCCCAGGGCATCAGGTTGAACAGGAAGGCCAGTACGAAACTCAGCGCGATAAACGCGGGGTTGACCGGGCGCAGCAGGTATTGGGGATTGGTCAACGCTTGACCTCCTTGGCGGCGGCGGGCTTGTCCGCGGGTTTTTCCGCCGCCTTGTCGGCAGGTTTGTCGGCTGGCTTTGCGGCGGGCTTCGCCGCCGGCTTGGCGTCGGCGCGTTCGGCGTCCTTCACGCCCGGCCGGTCGGCCCTGACGATCCTGGCTTCCTTGGCGTCGCGCGGGCCGTCGATGGATTCGCGCGGCGGCAGCTGGGCTTCGTAGCGGATCACCAGCAGCTGGCGGTGCGAGCGCACCCCGGCCACCGGCTCGCAGTACACACGCGAGAAGGCGGTATCCGCCTTGCGCTCGATCTGCACGATCCGGGCAACCGGCAGGCCGGGCGGGTAGGTGCCGTCCAGGCCCGAGGTGACCAGCAGGTCGCCCTGCTGCAGGTCGGCCGAGGCGGCCATGAAGCGCAGGTCCAGCAGGCCGGCGCGGGCGCCGCCGAAGGCTACGCTGCGCAGGCCGTTGCGCACGACCTGCACCGGAATGGCCTGTTCCTTGTCGGTCAGGAGCGTGACTTCGGACTGGAACGGCGACACGCGCGTCACCTGGCCGATCACGCCGCGTTCGTCGATCACCGGATAGCCCGCGCGCAGGCCGTGCTGGCTGCCGCGGTCGATCACGATGCGCTGGCTGTAGGGGTCGCGGGCGTCGTACAGGATCTCGGCCGACGTCACCGGCGTGGCCGACTGCTGCACCAGGCCGAGCAGCTTGCGCAACTGATTGTTCTCGGCTTCGAGCTGGGACTGGCGCACCGAGCCCTCGGCCTCGGCCACCATGCGGCGCCTGAGTTCGCGGTTCTCGCTGGCCAGGGCGGCCGCTGACTGGGCGTAGTCGAAGGTGGCGCGCAGTGCATCGCGCGGCACCAGCACGGTGCGCTCGACCGGCATCAGCACGGTGGCGGCAACCTGGCGCACCACGCGCAGGGCGTCAAAGCGCGCATCGACGATGAGCAGCGCCAGCGCGATCGTCACATAGAAGACGAGGCGCGCGACGGCGGAAGTGCCCTGCTTGAAGAGCGGCGGCGGAGTGTAATCCATTTACCCGTGCGCTGGCAGAAAGGTCTCCCGGTCCCGTAGGCACGACAGCGCCGCGGCGCGCCAGCCAGCGTGGCTGGGGCGTCGCGGCGCGGTGTGTTGCACGGGCTCGGGCCGGGTCGGGAGGGTGGCGCGGCACGGCGCGGCCCCGACCAGGTAGTCCGGCAGGCCGCGTCGCGCCACGAGCGATTCCTCTGCTGATTCTTTATTCGTAAGAGAAGATGCTGCCCAGCTTGTCCATGCGTTCGAGCGCCATGCCGGAGCCGCGCACCACGCAGGTCAGCGGGTCTTCGGCAACCAGCACCGGCAGGCCGGTTTCCTCGGCCAGCAGGCGATCCAGGTCGCGCAGCAGCGCGCCGCCGCCGGTCAGCATCATGCCGCGCTCGGCGATGTCGGCGCCGAGTTCCGGCGGGGTCTGTTCGAGCGCGATCTTGACTGCCGACACGATCTGGTTGAGCGGATCGGTCAGGGCTTCCAGGATCTCGTTGGAGGACACCGTGAAGGCGCGCGGGATGCCTTCGGACAGGTTGCGGCCCTTGACTTCCATTTCGCGGACTTCGGAGCCGGGGAAGGCCGAACCGATGGCCTTCTTGATGGCTTCGGCGGTCTGCTCGCCGATCAGCATGCCGTAGTTGCGGCGGATGTAGTTGACGATGGCTTCGTCGAACTTGTCGCCGCCCACGCGCACCGAACCCTTGTAGACCATGCCGCCCAGCGAGATGATGCCCACCTCGGTGGTGCCGCCGCCGATATCCACCACCATCGAGCCGGACGGCTCCGACACGGGCAGGCCGGCGCCGATCGCGGCCGACATCGGCTCCTCGATCAGGTACACCTGGCTGGCGCCGGCGCCCAGCGCCGATTCGCGGATGGCGCGGCGCTCGACCTGGGTCGAGCCGCACGGCACGCAGATGATGATGCGCGGCGAGGGACGCAGCAGCTTGGTGTCGTGCACCATCTTGATGAACTGCTTGAGCATCTGCTCGGTGACGGTGAAGTCGGCGATCACGCCGTCTTTCATCGGGCGGATGGCCTCGATGTTGCCCGGCACCTTGCCCAGCATCTGCTTGGCTTCCTTGCCGACCGCCTGGATGGTTTTCTTGGCGTTGGGCCCGCCTTCCTGGCGAATCGCGACGACGGACGGCTCGTCAAGGACGATGCCCTTGTCGCGCATATAGATCAGGGTGTTGGCGGTGCCGAGGTCGATCGCGAGATCGTTCGAAAAGTAGCTGCGGAGAAATCCGAACATCAGGAATCCTGTTTTCTGGTGGTTCGCGAGTATGCGAAGTGGCCGGCGCCGCTGCGGGGCCAGCCACGATATTCATAGCGACGGGTAGTATTAAGGCCCCCGGTCGTTCGGTGGGGCCGGCGCCGTTGCCAGCCTGCCACAGGGGGCGTGCTGTCAGGGCCGGGGCCGCCAACCAAGGCCGTCTCGCCGGGTGGCGGAAACGACCTGTACGGGTACCTTTGATTAGACCACGCGCGAAAGTTCGGTGGAACGGCACCGCAATTACAATTTAATTGCTGGCGGGGGCGGTCTAATCGGAGGAACCTGTCTGTATCCCTTGCCTGCCTTCGGCATCGCACCGCCGGCTGGTGGCCTGGCGATGTGGCCAATGCTGCGATCCGTGGGTCCGGGGGACCGTAGGGTGACCCACAAAGCTCCGCGGCACGCGGTTTTGCACCAATGTGCACCAATGTGACGAAGGCGCTGCCAAAGGATGGCAACGCGCAATGATACCTTATAATTCCCCCTGTTTCGGGGGCTTCTACCCCGAAAAAACCTGTAACTTTGACGATTCCCGGGCGCTCCCGGCAGCACTCGCCGGCCCGCCCCGGCCGCGCCCGCATCGCCTTTCGCACCGACCCCAAGCCATGGCTCTCGACCTATCCGACGTCAAGCGCATCGCCCACCTTGCCCGCATCGAAATCAACGATGCCGAGGCCGGGCAGACGCTTGTGCAGCTCAATCAATTCTTCTCCCTGGTCGAACAGATGCAGGCGGTCGATACCACCGGCATCGTGCCGCTGGCCCACCCGCTGTCCGCGGTGCGCGAGATGTCGCAGCGGTTGCGCGACGACGCCGTGACCGAGCCCAACCGCCGCGAGGACTACCAGCGTCCCGCGCCGGCCACCGAAGGCGGCCTCTACCTGGTGCCCAAGGTCATCGAATAAAGGTCATCGAACACCGGCCCTCGAACCAGCGGCTGCGCCGCGCCGCCGCCAGGCGGCGCCGGCAGCCATCACCTGCCAAGCCAAACCGACCGACATGTCCTTTTCCGCATCTACCGTGACCTCCCTGCGCGAGCTCTCCGACGCGCTGGCGGCACGCACCGTCTCCGCCGAAGAACTGGCGCGCGATTACCTGGCCCGCATCGAGCAGGCCAGCGCGCTCAACGCCTTTGTCGACGTCAACCCCGAACTCACGCTGGCGCAGGCCCGCGCCGCCGACGAGCGCCGCGCGCGCGGCGAAGCCGGCCTGCTGACCGGCGTGCCGATCGCCCACAAGGACGTGTTCGTCACGCGTGGCTGGCGCGCAACAGCGGGCTCGCGCATGCTCGCCGACTATGAAAGCCCGTTCGACGCCTCCGTGGTCGAGCGCCTGGCCGCCGCCGGCATGGTCACGCTGGGCAAGACCAATATGGACGAGTTCGCGATGGGCTCGTCCAACGAGAACTCGCACTTCGGCCCGGTGAAGAACCCCTGGGATGCCAGCCGCGTGCCGGGCGGCTCCTCGGGCGGCTCGGCCGCCGCCGTGGCAGCCGGGCTCGCGCCCGCCGCCACCGGCACCGACACCGGCGGCTCGATCCGCCAGCCGGCCTCGTTCTCGGGTATTACCGGCATCAAGCCCACCTATGGCCGCGTGTCGCGCTACGGCATGATCGCTTTCGCCTCCTCGCTCGACCAGGGCGGCCCGATGGCACATACCGCCGAGGACTGCGCCATGCTGCTGGGCGCCATGGCCGGCTTCGACGAGCGCGACTCGACCAGCCTCGCGCCCGCCCAGGGTGGTGTCGACGAGGACTACACGCGCCTGCTGGGCAAGCCGCGCACCGGCGCCAGCGTTGAGAGGCCACTGTCCGGGCTGCGCATCGGCCTGCCCACCGAGTATTTCGGCAAGGGGCTGTCGGCAGACGTGGAACAGGCCGTGCGCGCCGCGCTCGCCGAGTACGAGAAGCTGGGCGCCACGCTGGTCGAGGTGTCGCTGCCCAAGACCGAGCTGTCGATCCCCGTGTACTACGTGATCGCGCCGGCCGAGGCCTCGTCCAACCTGTCGCGTTTCGACGGCGTGCGCTACGGCCATCGCGCCGCCGAGTACCGCGACCTGATGGACATGTACAAGAAGACCCGCGCCGAAGGCTTCGGCCCCGAGGTCAAGCGCCGCATCATGGTGGGCGCCTATGTGCTGTCGCATGGCTACTACGACGCCTACTACCTGCAGGCGCAGAAGATCCGCCGCATCATCGCCGACGATTTCCAGCGCGCCTTTACCCAGTGCGACGTGATCATGGGTCCGGTGGCGCCCACGGTAGCCTGGAAGCTGGGCGAGAAGAGCGCCGACCCGGTGCAGATGTACCTGGCCGACATCTTCACGCTGTCGACCAGCCTGGCCGGCCTGCCCGGCATGAGCGTGCCCTGCGGGCTGGGCGAGGGCGGCATGCCGGTTGGCCTGCAACTGATCGGCAACTACTTCGGCGAAGCCGAACTGCTGCAGACGGCGCACGCTTTCCAGCAGGCAACGGACTGGCACCTGCGCCGGCCTGCCAAGGCATGATCGCGCGGCGCTGGCTGGTCCGGCTCGCACTCGGCATCGGGCTGGCCGCCGCACTGGCGGCCTGCATCCCGCTGCCGCGCTTCGGCGGCGGGCCCACCCCGATCGCCAGCCGCGACATCGACCTTGCCGGCGATTGCCGCCGCACCGAGGAAGACGGCTTCCGCGAGGATGCCCAGCTGCGCGTGGCGGACAACAGCGTGCAGCAGTTGTCGTGGAAGCTGTGGGTGGGCAAGCGCGGTTCGTGCAGCTTCAACCTGGCCGAATTCCGCCAGACGCAGAAGAAGCCGCATATCGAGTTGCGCGCCAACGACGGCAGCGCCTGCAAGCTGATGGTCTGGCAGGATCCGCGCCGGGTCACGCTGGCCCACGCCAATTGCGAGGCACGGTGCTCGCCGGGCATCTACGAGGAAGCCTGGCCGGTGATGTTCGAACCCGGCACTGGCGGCTGTGCACAGACCCGATGAATCCGATGCACCCGCTCAGCGCCCTGTCCGGACTCGCCGCCCGCCTGCGGGATTTTTGCCTTGGCGCGTGCGCCCTGGTGCTGGCAAGCCACGGCGCGCTCGCGCATGCCTTCGTGCCGGAGGCCGGCATGCACGCCATGCCGCCGGCGCGGACGGTGCATTTTCCCGATGCCGACAAGGGCAATGCGCTCAGCGCCCACTGGTTCTTGCCGCAGCGCGGCGCGCTGGCGTCGGCGCAGGCATTGCCGGTGGTCATTGCGTTGCATGGCTGCGCCGGGCTCTACCAGAACGGCGGCGCGGATGCCGCGGCGCTGCAGGAGCGCTACCGGGAATACGTGCAATGGCTCTCCGCGCGCGGCTACGCCGTGTTGCTGCCCGACAGCTTCGGTCCGCGCGGCAAGCCGCAGGGCATCTGCACCGAAGCGCTGGCCGGGCGCGACATCGACGACGAAACGCGGCGCGGCGATGTCCTGGCGGCGCTGCGCTGGCTCGCGCGGCAGCCCGGCATCGACACGGCGCGCATTGTGCTGCTGGGCTGGTCCAACGGCGCGCAGGCGGTGCTCAGCACCATCGACGCCAGCCGCGACTGGCCGGCGGGCGCGCCGGCAATCGAGCGCGCCGTGGCCTTTTATCCTGGCTGCAAGCGCGCCGTGCAACGGCATGAATACCGCCTGCGCACGCCCTTGCTGCTGATGACCGGCGGCGCCGACGACTGGACCCCCGCCACCCGCTGCGCCATGTTGCGCGAGGCGGTCACGGCGCGCCAGCCCGATGCGCGCTTCCGGCTGGAGATCTACCCTGGCGCGTATCACGGCTTTGACGGCACCAGCGAACTGCGGGTGCGGCGCGATGTGCCCAACGGCGCGCGTCCCGGCCTGGGCGTGACCGAGGGCGGCGACCCGGTCGCGCGCGGCGCGGCGCTGGCGCAACTGGATTCGTGGCTGGCCAGCCCGAATCCGTGAGATGAATACCGGCATGGCGCCGCGGTCGGATGCGAAATGCGCGCGCGATGCCGATGAACACGTAGCAGACGTAGCAAACACGTAGCAACACATACAGCACACGAACAGGAATACCGCCATGCAATGGGAAGTGGTGATCGGCCTCGAGACGCACACGCAGTTGTCGACGGCCTCCAAGATTTTTTCCGGTACCTCCACCGCCTTCGGCGCGGCGCCGAACACGCAGGCCTCGCCGGTCGACCTGGCGCTGCCCGGCGTGTTGCCGGTGCTCAACCGCGGCGCGGTCGAGCGCGCCATCGAGTTCGGGCTGGCGATCGGCGCCACCATCGCGCCGCGCAGCATCTTCGCGCGCAAGAACTACTTCTACCCCGACCTGCCCAAGGGCTACCAGATCAGCCAGTACGAGATCCCGGTGGTGCAGGGCGGCAGCATCAGCATCCAGGTCGAAGGCAAGAAGGGCGAGACCTACGAGAAGACCGTGCAGCTCACGCGCGCCCACCTCGAGGAAGACGCCGGCAAGTCGCTGCACGAGGATTTCGCCGGCATGACCGGCATCGACCTGAACCGCGCCGGCACGCCGCTGCTGGAGATCGTTACCGAGCCCGACATGCGCAGCTCGGCCGAGGCCGTGGCCTACGCCAAGGCCCTGCACGCGCTGGTGATGTGGCTGGGCATCTGCGACGGCAATATGCAGGAAGGCAGCTTCCGCTGCGACGCCAACGTGTCGGTGCGCCCCTACGGCAGCCCCACGCTGGGCACGCGCCGCGAGATCAAGAACCTGAATTCGTTCCGCTTCCTGCAGCAGGCCATCGACTACGAAGTCCAGTGGCAGATCGCCGAGATCGAGGACGGCCGCGCCATCCAGCAGGCCACCGTGCTGTTCGATCCGGACACCGGCGAGACGCGCGCGATGCGCACCAAGGAAGATGCGCACGATTACCGCTACTTCCCCGACCCCGACCTGCTGCCGCTGGAGATCGACGCGGCCTGGATCGAGCGGGTGAAGGCCGCGCTGCCAGAACTGCCGGTGGCCATGCAGGCGCGCCTGGTGTCGCAATATGGCTTGTCCGCCTATGACGCCAGCGTGCTGACCGCGTCCAAGGCACTGGCTAGCTACTTCGAGGCCGTGGTCGCCGAAGCCGGTGCGGCCAATGCCAAGCCCGCTGCCAACTGGCTGATGGGCGATGTGTCGTCGCTGCTCAACCGCGAAGGCATTGCGCTGGAAGCGGCCCCGGTCAAGCCGGCGCAGTTGGCCAGGCTGCTGGTGCGCATTGCCGATGGCACGGTGTCGAACAACACTGCCAAGAAGGATGTCTTCCCGGCCATGTGGGCGGGGGACGAGGGCGGTGACGCCGACGCCATCATCGCGGCCAAGGGGCTGAAGCAGATGTCCGACTCAGGTGAGTTGGAAAAGATCATCGATGATGTGCTGGCGGCCAATGCGAAGTCTGTCGACGAGTTCCGGGCTGGCAAGGAGAAGGCGTTTAATGCGCTGGTGGGGCAGGCTATGAAGGCTACCAAGGGGAAGGGGAATCCGGCGCAGGTTAATGAGTTGTTGAAGAAGAAGTTGGGGGCGTAAGGCGGCTTTTTTTGGGGGGGGCTTGCTGGCTCCTTCGCGGTTTCTTTTTGCGGTGTTGGCTCTTGCACCCAAGTGCGTACGACATCCCCCTGCGGGGGACGCCGGTCACTCTTCTTTGCCTCGGCAAAGAAGACTAACGAGAAGAAAGCCGACCCTGCCGGGGGCAGAGCAATCGGGCTTGTAGGCCTCGGTGATTGCGTCGTACGGCCCTGAGTGTTGCCTAGCGTGTCCAACCGGCTTGCAGGACATCGCATTGGCCTGCCCCATGGGTTTCGTGGTGGGGCCCCTGACCTCGTATGCGGTGACCATTCCCACATCTGCCGTTCGCGGCGCGAGTGGCTGCGCCGTTTCGAGTGTGGCTGGTTTCGTGGTTTTGTCTCGGAGAGCAGGCGCGGTGATGTTCGAGCGTGACCCTCGCGAACCGGGCCATGGTGCCCACCACGAAACCAAGGGCGTTGGTAGCAAGGTGCCGCTCGCGCCGGTAGGCAGGGCATCAAATGGCTGGGCGGCCACCGCTAGAGACAAAACCACGAAACCACCAATGCAGGCAGGATCGCGGTCCTTCGCGCCGCGAACGGCAGATGTGGGAAGAGGCACCGAGCAAAGCGATCAGGGGCCGCACCACGAAACCCATGGGTCAGGCCATTGCGCTGCCCTGCAAGCCGGTAACGGCAGATACCAGCAGAACCGCTGCCCATACGACGAAACCAGCACCCTGCGCACCCGCGATTGCTCTGCCCCCGGCAGGGTCGGCTTTCTTCTCGTTAGTCTTCTTTGCCGAGGCAAAGAAGAGTGACCGGCGTCCCCCGCAGGGGGATGTCGTATTCCTTTGGGTTAAATAACCAACGCCGCAAAAAGAAACCGCAAAGGAGCCAGCAAGCCCAAGCCCTCACCCCAAAAAGGCCAACACCCCCCCCTCCCCAAATCCACCCCCTAACCATTTGCTACACTGCCCCCCAAACATCCCGGTTGAAGCCAATGAACCCCCAAGAAGTTGCCTCCTACCTGCAAACCAACCCCCAGTTCTTCGAAGATCACGCCGAGCTGCTGGCCACGGTGCAACTCACCAGCCCGCACAGCCACCGCGCAGTCTCGCTGCAAGAGCGCCAGATGGAAATCCTGCGTGAGAAGAACAAAGGCCTGGAACTGAAGCTCGCGGACCTCGTCCGTCACGGCCACGACAACGACCGCACCCAGCAGCGCATGCACGCCTGGCAACTGCGCCTGCTGGCAGAAGTGGACTCGCACGCGCTGCCCTATGCGGTGCAGGACGGCCTGCAGCAGGTGTTCGAAGTACCGGGTGTGGCCCTCAAGCTCTGGAACGTGGCCGAGAGCTACGCGCATATGGAAGTGACCCAGGGCGCGAGCGATGACGTCCGCCTGTTCGCCGAAGGCCTGCGCGCGCCGTATTGCGGCGCCAACAGCGGCTTCGAGGCGGCGGCCTGGCTGGAGCGCGACGATATCGCCTCGCTGGCCATGGTGACGCTGCGCGTGCCCGCGCGTGAAGCCGGCACGCTTGGCGCGGCCTTCGGGCTGCTGGTGCTGGGTTCGCCCGAGCCGCGGCGCTTCCACGAGGGCATGGGCACTGCCTACCTGGCGCAGATCGGCGAAGTGGCCGGCGCCGCGCTGAACCGGCTGCGTGACTAAACCGGGCGATGCACCGCAATCCCATCGCCGTGGCCGGGCAATGACGGCATCCCGTCCGCCCAGATCAGGTGGCGCGGCCGCGCGGCCGCGC
>NZ_JBFTNE010000035.1:0-66635 GCF_056397325.1 Cupriavidus sp. 05N39 | reverse complement strand
GTCCAGGTCGACACGCTCCACCGTCCATGGCGCAGTCACGCCAAGCAGCTGCCGGTACAGTTCCACGCTGTCCATCGCACACCTCCTTACCAAGCCATGCGCGAAAGCGTACTACCTACCCACACGAAAGTCTGAAGAACCTAAAAAAAGATCCCGTACCCGCGGCTTGCCAGGTCAGCTTCGGTCGAAAGYCGTCACCTTGGGCATCACCACGGCAAGATAGTCGACCAGTGTACGTACTGCCGGCAGCAGGCCGGTGCGATAGGGAATCAGCGCCGTGATGCGAGCATCCGCGGCCATCCATTCGGGCAGGATCTGCCGCAGCGCGCCGACCCTCAGTTCGGCCTGGCAGACGTATCCGGGCAGTGCCGCAACGCCGATGTTGGCACAAGCGGCCTCTTTCAGCGAAATCAGGCTGTTGCTCTGGAATCTCGGGTCAATCGGCACCACGACGACGCGTTTGTCCGGCCCCTGCAGCTGCCACTGCTGCGCTCCCTTGCTGACCAGTGCGATGATCGAATGCGACGCCAATTCCTCCGGCTGTTCCGGTTGGGACACCCGTTCGAGATATTCCGGCCCTGCGAAGAGATACCACGGCGCGCGTGCGAGCGGACGCTGTACCAGATTGGAGTCCTGGAGCTGGCCCGTGTGGCCGCGGATCGCCAGATCGAATCCCTCTCCAACGATGTCCACCATCCTGTCCGTGGCGGTCTCGATGATTTTGACCTTGGGATGGTCGGACAGGAATGTGGACAACACGTGACGCAACGCAAACTGCGCAATCTCCGCGGCGATGGCTCAGCGTCGACTTGGGCAGCCTAAGCATCTCGCCGGCCGAGGTGAACCCGCCGCGGTCAACCACCTGTACGAAGTAATAGACGTCCTTCAGATCCAGCATTGCTTGGGGCGCGGATCATTGCCGGCGGTGGCAACGGTTCGGATGTGGGTGTGATCTTGATCCCCGATCATACCCCAGGGCGCGCATCCGCGGATCCGGGCAAACCTTGGCGCGCACCACTGCGCCGGCCCCGATCGTTCAGTTTTTCCTACACGTTCCGACAGCTTCAGTGATGCCAAGAAGCCCGACGACGACCACCTGGCCGTGGCCCGATTCCAGGGCCGCAGGGTGACACCGCTCGCGCATGCGTTGCACTGCGAGCAAGAACCCGTGGCAGCCTGAGAAAGCAAATGGGCGGAGATGCAGAGTCTCCGCCCATTCCCCTCCTGCCACAGGCACCGGCATTGATCGGTGCCTGTGGCAGGAGGACTACACCGGCACCGCCTCCCCGCAGCCGGCAATGACATGCATATAGCGCGAAGGCGGCATGGAATCGACAGTGGCCTGGACCGCTTCCGTGCACAGGGACGGACGCCTGGCCAGCGCATCAACATATCGCTCGACGTTGGGCAGGTTTTCCCACATCGACGCAAGCCCCAGATAAGCCATCCGAACCAGATTGACACCCCACAGCACATCGCCGAGCGAGAATGATTCCCCCCTGAGGTACGGTGACGACGAACCAAGCGCATGGTCGAGGTCCGTCAAGAGGCCCGCGACGTGCCGACGTGCGGCGCGCTGAAATGCCGCATCGTGGCAGACCGACTTGCCGCCCCGCTCCTTCGCGATCTTCGCGCGATAGGCCGCAATGAGCTCCGCATCGTCGGCATTGGCGTCAATCATGGCTTCGAGCGCCTTGATCTTGTAGTCGTAGACCGTTTCCATGGCCGTCTTGAGCGCTTCAGGCCGCAGGTCGGCATCGGGATGAAAGCCGTAGAGCAAGGTGCCGTTCGGGATCTGATCGACGATGCTCACCTGGTGCATCACCTGGGCACGCACATCGGCATCCTCCGGCACGAGATGAACGGGATCGCGCGACACCGCATCGAGATAGCAGCAGATCCGTCTGGAATCGGCAATGACACGGCCAGCCTCGTAGTCCACAAGCAACGGGACCGCGCAGGGATCAAAGCCTTCGGTCTCCACCGAAGTACGCCCGCTATAGYCGCTGACAAGTTCCCGCCCCACTTCCCGGCCTGCAAGCAACCGCAGTCGGACGTAGGGCGGATGGTAGTGCTCGGCTGGAACAACGCCATCAGGACCCATCGAACCGAGGATCATCATATTGTTCGAACGGTACGGCAACTGCTTCTCGAACAATACCGTGCGCACTTTCTGCGAGCAGAGTGAACTGGCCGCGTGGAACAGTTCGAAGCGCGGGTTGGCGTCACTACCCACGAGAGAGATTCGCGCGGGGTCCGCGATGGCGGYACGGGCACCGGCCGCCATATTCGTCAATTTGTCATGGCTCATTGCTGGTTTCCTGGCACTCAGGTTTGGCGCTATCGTTCATCGTTATCTCCTGTTCTTGGGTTGACGTCTAGCAACTCTTGTTGGCGGTGCCCGTTCGCAGCATCAGCTCCATCTGCTGTGCAATCTGCAGCAGCGCACCGT
The DNA here is from genome assembly GCF_056397325.1 of Cupriavidus sp. 05N39. Classification (NCBI taxonomy): domain Bacteria; kingdom Pseudomonadati; phylum Pseudomonadota; class Betaproteobacteria; order Burkholderiales; family Burkholderiaceae; genus Cupriavidus; species Cupriavidus sp. 05N39. The sequence continues at coordinate 64,183 of NZ_JBFTNE010000035.1, read as the reverse complement.
CGTCGCCGGGCTTCGCGACGATCTGCAAGGCAGCGGGAAGRCTGCGTTCGCCGGTCGCCAGGGGAATCGAAATGGCAGGAAATCCCGCGACATTGAACGGTGCCGTATAGGTCATCAGCGCCTCTCGGACCGTGCCGGTCCAAGCGCCAATGCTCACGGTACCGGCATCGAGATGCGGTGCGGTGCACGGGCATGTCGGCAGCACGAGATAGTCAACCGTCGACATCACCTCGTGCAGCCTTGTCGTGAAACTTCGCCTGGTCTGCTGGGCCGCCGCATAGGCGCGCAGGTCCATGGTTTCCGCGCGTTTCAGCCGGTCGACGGTTTCCGGATTGTAGTGCGTCGAGATACGGTCCCAGTCGTTGCGGCGGAAATGCTCGATGCCGCCTTCGATCAGGACGATGTTCGCGAAGGCACCGAATACCGCATCGAACAGGCCGGAAGTGCTGACGTTCACACAGGAAAAGACCTGCGCCAGCCGCTTCATCGCGCCATCAAATGCCGCTGCAATTTCCGGACTGAGTGGAACCGGTGCGATGTCACGAATGACGCCCAGCCGTGCGGACAGCCACGCATCGCTCTCGGGAACCCTGATGTCAATCGCATCGGCGAGCAACAGCACGTCGTCAACCTGCTCGCCGAGCAGGCCAACGTGGTCGCAAGTGGGCGCCAGGGGGAACACGCCGCGCGTGGATAACGTGCCGAGCGTGGGCTTGTATCCGACGACGCCGCACAGCGCGGCGGGAATCCGGACCGAGCCGCCGGTATCCGTGCCCACGCCCGCCATGATGGCACCGTGCGCAATCGCCGCCGCGGCGCCACCACTGGAACCCCCGGGTATGCGTGTATGGTCCAGCGGATTCAGGGTATCGCCAAACCTGGCGCTGGCGGTTGTCACGCCCCACGCGAATTCGTGGGTCGTGGTCTTGCCGATGATGATCGCGCCGCGCTCCACCAGAGTTCTCACGATGTCCGCATCGGCGGCTGGCACATGACCGAGATAGGCTGCGGAACCGTAGCGGGTCTCCATGCCCTTGGTGTCGATCAGATCCTTGACCGCAATGGGCAGTCCCTCCAGTGGCCGCGGCCGGCGTTCGCCATAGCGGCGGTCGCTTTCCGCTGCCGCCTTCAGGGCACGGTCCCAATCGATCGCCGAGAATGCATTGAGCAGCCGCTTGCTGGCTTCCGCGCGTTCGAGTGCCTGCTCCGTCAATGCCGTCGCGGTGAATTGCCGCGTGGCAAGGGCATCCAGCGCGTTGCGCAAGCCCATGGAATGCGGGGCCGTCGTTCGGGATGGGCGTCGGATGCCGTGCTGGTCGAGCGACCCGACAGCCGTCGGAAGTATGTCGTGGCCAGAGAAGATCGCATCTCGTGGCTGGCAGTTCAACTGGTTCATGTATTCCACTCCAGGGTGACGTTGCGGTTGGCTTATCCCTGGTTGGAAACGATAGTTGATCGGCTCGGCCTTGGAAGCTGGCTGGCGCCGAACGCAGCGTCCATGAATATGGAACGCCCGGCGGGACACACGGGGCGTGGCCCGCATGGCTTTGGAGGCAGAGGAGGTAGTGCCGGGTCAGCGGCCGTCGAATGCGGTGACCTTGGGCAGCTCTACGGCGAGGAAATCGACCAGCGACCGCACGGCGGGAAGCAGTCCGGTCCGATACGGCATGAGGGCCGAGATGCGCGCATCCGCGGCGATCCAGCCCGGCAGGACTTGCCGCAGCACGCCAGCCTGCAGCTCGGACCGGCAGATATACCCGGGCAGGGCTGCCACGCCAACGTTGGCGCAGGCTGCCTCCTTCAGGGACATCATGCTGTTGCTCTGGAATCTTGGCTCGATCGGGATGGTGACGAGCGTGCCGTCGGGGCCTCGCAGTTGCCACTGCAGCGGCCCTTTGCGCACCATCGAGACGATGGCATGGGATGCAAGTTGCTCCGGCTCCTCCAGGAGTGGCCTCCGTTCGAGGTAGTCGGCACCCGCAAACAGGTACCATGGCGCCCTGACGATGGGCCGTTGGACCAGGTTGGAATCCTGCAGTGCCGAGGTATGTCCGCGCAGCGCCAGGTCGAAGCCCTCGCCGACAACGTCGACGAGCCTGTCCGTGGCGATTTCCACGATGCTGACCTTGGGATGGCTGCTCAGGAACGTCGGCAGGACCTGGCGTAGCGCAAACTGCGCAAGCTCGACCGCTACCGTCACGCGAATGATCCCGCTGGGTTCCGCGAGCCTCTGGCGCATCGCCTGTTCCGCGACGTCGGCGCTCTGCAGCAAGGCGACAGCGTACTGGTAGAACTCAGCGCCTACGTCGGTCAAGGCAAACTGGCGCGAGGTCCGGTTGATCAAGCGGACGCCCAGCGAAGCCTCCAGCTCCTTGACCCTGTGACTTAACGTGGACTTGGGCAGCCCCAGGCTGTTGCCGGCAGACGTAAAGCCACCGCGGTCGACCACTTGCACGAAGTGAAAAACGTCTTTCAGGTCCAGCATCTGGCTGCCTTGGTAGCGGTTGGGTTGGGTTGGGTTGGGTTGGGTCAATGGTGTGTGCTTTCCATCGATGGTACTGCAAGGGGTGCGCGCAGTGCCACGGTCGAACACCCCCCAATGACCGCCATTGCCGTGGCAGGCGCCCGCTCGCGCCACGACCGTCAATGCGCCCGAACCCCACCGATCGCGGCAAACTTGGCAGAAAACGACACCACGTCGCCGTAGACTACGAGCGAACGCATGCGCAGCTTGCCGGGTTCGGCAAGCTGCGTATTCGCTTCGAACGTCGCCTCATTCCGATCAAAGAGGGAAACACGGTTCAACCCAGAACTTGTTGCCTTGCGGCCGATTCTGCACGGCGAACTCGCGCTGATACTTGAGCACAATGCCTGCCGCCGGCGACCACATGTATCGTAGTTGCGGCCCGACTGCGACAGATTTTCCGCGAAACCCATCCGCTCCTACGGGCACGCCGTTGACTTTGTCATCGGTGAACTGTTTCAGGAGGTATCCTTGAAGTCCGAGCTGGAACTTGCTGTTAAGCGAATATCCAACAACATATTCAAGTGCTGCAACAGCGCCAGAGTGATGTCGAGTCGCCGAGTTCGGTGAACTGATCTCTACGAGCGTGGTGGTGGAGACTTCAACTGCGGGCGTGGGGAACCATGTGGTACTGATGTGCGGTATTAGCGCATATACATTCCGACCAGTGTTCGCCACTCGGTTGGCGGAGTAGGACCCGCTCGGCACTGCGACATTGGTGGCGAGGAAGGCGAAGAATGTTCGCGATGGATTTGAATAATCAATGAGCCACGGCTCAAGAATGATGTCTCCAATTCCATAGCGCTTGCCGCTGCCGCCTGGCGTTTCCAGCCCAAGATGAACGAGCGGGACGATTGCACCACTGGACACAGTAAAGGGGCCGAATGTGGTGCCCCATGTGTGAACGACACGCGGGGCGTCAGCAAACGTGTTCAAGTGGAAGCCGGGAACGAGACTTCCTCCATGCGGGCCAGCGAATTTTCCGGCATTGTAGTAAAGCGTGTAGTTATAGAACTGGGTTTCACCAGGCGGTGGCAAGATTCCATTCAATACGGTATTGACGCCAACAGGGTAACTGGTCTGGCCATTCTCGGTTGCCTCAACCTTCGAGGCGAGCCAGCATGCGAGCGCAACAACCGTCAAAAATCTCGCGGGCACTTTAATCATGTCTCCTCCGTCTCTTTATTCTCTTTTTCGGCTGAGGGCTCCGGGCATCCGCATCAGCCGGTTAAGCGCGCCTACGCTAACTATTCGACATCTCCGCAACTTGCCGAGACTCGCTAACGATGGCTATCGCTTCTTCGTGCTTTTCCAGGTCAAGGAGCGACCCGGACGGTTCCGGGGGTCAGCAATCGACGAACGAGACGAACTCGTCCAGTTCCAGCTTGCTAAGCGCCATGTTGTTTTCCGGAATATTGTTGTCTGCATAGCCGAGTGACATTCCGGCCACGACCATCTCCTCGTCGGGAATGGCGAGGCCTTCACGAAGCACTGCCGATTGCAGCGACCAGATCTGCTGCGGGCAGGTATCCAGCCCCCGGGCGCGCGCGGCCAGCATGATGTTCTGGAGAAAGCAGCCGTAGCAGATGAAGCTGGCCCATTCCAGGCGCCGGTCCATGGTGAAGATCAGTCCCACTGGCGCATCGAAGAACCGGAACTGCCGTTCGACGTCGCGCCGGCGCCCGACGATATCGCTCCTGTGCACGCCCTGCGCATCGCCCAGCATCCCGCGAAACGTATTGAAGCGCGACGAGAATGGTGCCGGCAATTCCTTTGGAAAGAACGGGTAGTCGGGAGCCAGTCCCTCAGGATCGGCGCGATACGCCTCGACCGCGGCTCCCGCAATCTTCTCGCGAGCCTTTCCGGTCAGTACATAGCAGCGCCAGGGCTGCGTGTTGCTCGAACTCGGCGCGTATTTCGCGACCGACAGGATGTCCCTGACAGTCTCGAGCGGCACCGGCTGGTCAAGGAAGCCGCGCTTGCTGTGGCGTCCGCGAATCAGCGCTTCTGTAATCTGGATTGCCTCCATCTTCATGTCTCCGTTCTCGTGGTGGGGGTCGCTACGGTGGAAAGGATCATAGACACGTCCCCTGCCTTGTGAAGACGGCAAAACTTGAAAGCTTCGTCCGGAAACAACGAACGACAGGCCCCCGTACGCACATGTGCGGCGTCCAAAATCCTGGACGCTCCGTTCTCAAATCCCGCGCGCACGCGCGAACCCGATTCGCCTATCTTCCTACTCGGGATCGGAGCCCCCGATCGCATACGAAAACATGGTGGAGAAGTGGAATGAACCAGTTGAAATGCTTGCCGCAGGAAGAGATTGTCTGGGGACACGGAGTGCTGCAAACCGTCGCCCCCTCCATGGGGAACTACGGCATCCGCCGTCCGATGACGTTCACCGTGGAATTCCTTGAGGCCTTGAACCGCGAGTACCTGCAGCCTGCCATCGGCGACGGCGTGGGCACCTTCACCGGCCTGCCGCCGCATGTGCCCGATTTCGCCGTACGCGACGGACTGCGTGCCTGCATCGAGGCCAATGCGGGATCGATCATCGCCCTCGGCGGCGGCTCTGTACTCGACGCCGCAAAGGCAGTCTCCTACCAGCATTTCCAGCAGACAGGCCGCTACCTGCCCATTGCCGCGATTCCGACGACCCTGTCGGGTTCGGAGTTCTCCCACTACTTCGGCGTGACGGAAACGGACGGTCCCCGGAAGTTCAAGCGCAGTTATGCCGTGCGCGAAACGACGCCCAGGCTGGTGGTGATCGACCCCCGGATGATTGTCGACACGCCACGTATGCTGCTGCTGAGTTCGGCCATCAAGGGGATCGACCATGCGGTGGAAGGCATGCGCCGGGTCGGCGTGGACCACCCACACGCCATCCAGGCCGCCAGGGGCGTGGAGCGCTTTCTTGCCGTGCTGGAGAAGTGGCCGCGCAAGCTCGAAACGCCCGAGGCCATCGCGGGCGGCCACGTGTCGACCGACGACCTTTTGCAGCTTCAGCTCGCCGCGTGGCAGTGTTACTTCTATCCTGCTTCGGTCATCTACGGCCTGAGCCATCGCATCGGGCACATCCTCGGCGGGACGTTTGGGGTACCGCACAGCGTGACATCGTGCATTGCGCTGGCGCCCGTCATCCGCGCCTGCGCCGACGCCTATGGCCGAAAGCTCGAGATTTTTTCCACGGACCGTGGCATCCGCACGCCCGCCGCATTCCTCGCTGACCGCATTGAGGCAGCCGTGGACGCACTGGAATTGCCGAGCCGGCTAGGCGACCTCGATTTCGATCGGGCGAAGCTTCCCGAGATGGCGGCCCTGCTCAAGCAGAACTATCCCTCCGAGGTCGGCGACCTTGGCGAGGATGCCGGCGCGAAGCTGGATGCGCTGTTGGAGAGCCTGTGGTAATGACCGGCCGGCCATCCGACACCTTCCCGCATCCCGTCGGCCTGCGCCACGCGCTCGATGCCCTGGCCAGTCGTCAGATCACCGCAACAGGCCTGACGCAGATGGAGTCGATGCAGCGGACCGTCGCCGTTCCACAAAACTTGCCTGACCCTACCACCACCACGAGGAGACCAAAGTGAACGATACCGTCAAGCCCGCATCCCCGGTGCCGGCCGGAACGCCAGCCGGGCATACGCCATACAGTGACTGGTTACAGACAGACGTGCTCCACTCGCTGCAGCACCCGGTCAGCGACCATCCCGGCGAGCACGCCTGGATCGTATCGGCGCAGGTGTCCGAGCTGTACTGGATGCTGATCATCAAGGAAATACAAGCCGCGCAGGCGCAATTGCGTGCCGATGACCTGATCGGGGCCTGCCGGACGCTGCGGCGCGTCGTCGCCCACCACGAGCCGCTCAATGCCACATGGCGCTCCATCGCGTGGATGACGCCTGTCGACCTGCTCGCCATCCTGTCCTGCGTTGGCCCGAAGTACGGCAAGGACACCGCCCTCCAGGGCTGGACGTACCGGCAGATGGTCTACCTGCTCGGCATCAAGCAGGGGGAGCACCTGCAGCACTTCCTGCCGCAGCCCCGGCGCTGGGCACAACTCAGCAAGGCGCTGGCAGAGCCGAGCCTGTATGACGACGTGCTCGCCCACCTGAGCCGCAAGGGCTTCACCGTGCCGGCGGTGGTACTCGACCGCGATTTCAGTGTGCCCTACACGCCGGACAAGGTGGTCGAGAACGTCTGGCGCGAGGTCTACGCCGACCCGGAAGAGCACCGGGAGCTGCAGCAGCTCGGCGAGACGCTGGCCGACATCGCCGAGGGATTCTCCGCGTGGAAGCACCTGCACCTGATGGCAACGCGCCGGACGTTCGGCGCCCGGCCGGCCTACTTCGGCACCGAGGGCATTGCCTGGCTTCTGCCGACCATGAACGAGATCCCGTTCCCGGAACTCTGGTCTGCGCGCGGCTTCATCGGCGATCCGCCCGCGGTATGTCCGCACGCTCGCGGACAGGGAAATGCCCGGGCCACGGAGTGACGTGCTCAAGACGGTCATGGAAACGGTCTACGATCACAAAATCGCGGCGCTCGAGTCCATGATCGTCAACCATGCCGGGGATGCAGGACCTGTTGCCGCCTGTCGCACCAGGATCGCGAAGGAACGAGGCGGCATTGCGGTCCGCCGCGATGCCGCATGCCAGCGGACCGCACGCCATCACGTTGAAGGCGTGTTGAAGGCACTGGACCGCACGCCGCGTTCCGCGCCAGCCCTGTATCTCGCGGGATGCGCGTTCGCCCTTGGCGATGTGCTTTGGGTTGTTAACCTGGTGCGGCTGGCGTATCTGGGGTTCATGTCGATATGGGACGACCTGCTACCGCCATCGCGCCGGATCGATGCCATGGCAAGCTGCGTGGAGACTGCGCCAGCCTGAGCGGTTGCCATCGTGTCATCGGCCTGTGGCGATGCAGGAATCGGGCGGAGACTGCGAGTCTCCGCCCCTTTTTACGATTAGGCTTTTACTTTCAGGCTGCCACGGGCTGCGGCTGGACGTGCAAGGCGCGGGCGACGGTCGTCACCCTGCGGCCCTGGAACCGAGCAACCGCCAGGTGATCGTCGTCGGGCTTCACGGCGTCACGGTGCGAGACGTGAGTCGCGCCGTACGGGGTGCCGGCCTTGAACATCGCCGCGTCGGCATAGCCCAGCGGCACGATGATCAGGCCCAGGTGCGCCATGGGCGCGTAGGTCGCCAGCAGCGTGGCTTCATTGCCGCCGTGGCGCGAGGACGTCGAGCCGAAGACCGAGCCCACCTTGCCATTCAGTTTTCCCGCGAACCAGAGGCCGCCGAGCCCGTCGATATACGCCTTGAGTTCGGCCGAGATCGACCCGAACCGCGTCGGCGTGCCGAACACGATGGCGTCAGCCCACTCAGCATCGGCTTCGGTCGGCGCCTCGTATTTCGCGTTCATCTCCGTGGCGTTCTCGAGCCAGCCCGGCGCCTGTCGCATGACGTCGGGGCCGACAACCTCCCGCACACGCCGCATGCGGACTTCTGCGCCAGCCTCGAGGGCCCCCTCGGCGACAGCCTTGGCCAGCATCTCGGTGGAACTGTTTCGTGAGTAGAAAACAATCAGTACTTTCGGTTTTTGCATGGTGATCCCCGGCAACGTCATACAGAGATGGGCTCGAGCCGGCCCAGCAGCTCGTCCTTGCGATCCGCCAGCCAGGGCGGGAGCTGAAATTCCTCGCCAAAATGGCCTGGCTCTTCATCGATCGCGAAGCCGATGTCGGTGGTGGTCGCCTCGAACATCACGCCGCCGGGCATCTTGAAGTACATCGAGCGGAAGTAGTTGCGGTGCACCGATTCGGACGTATCGATGTAACCCAGGGCAAACATTCTCTCCTTCAGGATCGCCTGCTGCTCCACGTTGTCCACCGCGAAGGCCACATGGTGGACCGTGCCTTCGCCGTAGATCGACGAACCCTGGTGCCGGTCCGGCTCATGCAGGAACTCGACGATCATGCCCGGGCGGCCGTTGTACGTCTCGAAGCGGTAGTAGGATCCCGCCTGGCCTGCGTACCGGAAACCGATCGCTTCGCTCATGAAGCGGATCGATTCGGCGACTTCCCGCAGCGACAGCGTGATGCTGTGGACGCCGCGGATGGCATGGGCTTCGGGGATATCGCTGGCCACGCAAGCCGGACGCGAATCGAGATCCGTTTCGACGAGATCGAACTCGATGCCGCACGGATGTTGGAACCGCTGGCGGCGCTCTCCGAAGCGCTCGACGATCTCGCTGTCATATGGCACATCCATGGCATCGAAGCGGCGGCGCCAGAATTCGAGCGAGCCCTTGGGAACCGAGTAGTTGATGACCCGCACCTGGCCCGATCCCGGACGCGCCATGACGCCCCGCTGCCGGAACGGGAACGACGTCACAAGGGTCCCTGGATCGCCATTCGCGTTGCCATAGTAAAGGTGGTAGATGGGATCCTCGCCGTCGAGAAGCACGGTCTTCTTCACGAGGCTCTGCCCGAGCAGCTTGACGTAGAAGTCCACATCCTCCTGTGCGTGCCTCACGCCGAGGGTCAGATGATGAAATCCCTTGAGCATTAACATTGTCCTCTCCAGTTTGAAATAGGCATGTAGAAACAGCGCATAGCCGCTCCTGTGCAACAGCTTATGACGGCAGATACCGATTGGGCAGCCGTCACGGGTTGTACGCAGGGTTCTGCAAACTTGGACAATGCCGCCCTGTGAGGCGCGGTGCTCGAGGTGGCGCGGGATGCAATTCCCGACGCTGTCGGGACGCAGACGCGGCAGGGCACCAAGGTTTGCCCGAGTGTCGGTGTGCGCCAGCGTTGGAGTACGATCGGGCGTCACCCGCTTACCCCCGCAAAAGTCGCCGGCACCGGAATGGCCGGCGAGTCCCCATGCCATGCTCGATCTGAAGGATCTAGTGAGCCCGTCAAGATCCCTCCTAGCTTGCTTGAGTAGCGTCGCGGTCGCACGGTTGCATGAAGCTGGTGGCCTTCTGCGCAGCCTAGCTGAACAGCACGCCATTGTTGGCGAGGATGCCAATCTTGTAGCCCCACAGATAAGCGTAGCCGCATACCAGCGTGGTGCCGTAGTCGGGCTTGTATTCATGGAACAAACTTCCGTCGACCAGGCGCGCGATCACCTCACGCATGTCGAACTGCTTCTTGATGTCGTCGGGAATGATCCCTTATAGCTCCTCTGATTTCGCGTGCCAGCGCGATGCGGTTTCTGAGTCAACGGCGTAGTCGGCCGTACCCGAGATGCGCGTGTGCACATCCGCGCCGCCCAGTTCGGCCGCGCTGATGTATTCGCCGGTGGCGGCCTTTACCAGCGGCGGGCCATCCAGTGCGATCTTGAGCGCGCGGATGGATTTTTTTGCGCCGAGCAGATAGACAGCACCACCCTTGATGGTGCTGTCGTTGGCCAGCACCATGACTTCGCGGCCGTTGACCACGCCGATGCCGGAGACCACGCCGGTGCCCTTGATGTGCGCGTCATACTTGGCATGATTGGCAGCGAGCGGTGACAACTCCAGGAACGGGGTGCCGGGATCCAGCAGCAAGTCCAAGCGCTCGCGCACCAGCAGCTTGCCCTGGTCGCGTAGGCGCTTGATGTCGCGCTCCGGCCGGTGATGGCGGACGTCCTGCATCATCCCCAGGAATTCCGCGCGCACGCGCAGGTTGTGCGCACGGTTGGCCTGGAAACTCTCTGAACGCGTGTTGATACGGGATTCGATGCGGCGCATGCTTACTCCTTCCCTGCTTCGAGCCGCACCAGCAACGCGTCCGGTCGAACAAGTCACCCTTTGCACAGGGAATTTCCGCGACCATGCCATCGCCGGCCGCTTCCAGCGGTGAGTTGCATTTTCATACTCTCGATCACGATCATGGTTTGCCCCGCGCTCACGCGCTCGCCGACGGCTTTGCGTTCCGGGAACTGGGCCGCGTCATCCGCACGCTGTTCTTGCTGAAGTACCTGAACGAGCCGGAGCTCCGGCGTACCATTCATGCCACGACGAACAAGAGTGAGCAGTTCAATGACTTCGCGCAGTGGTTGATGTTTGGTGGCGACGGGATCATCGCCGAAAATCTGCGGCACGAACAGCGCAAGGTGATCAAGTACAACCAACTGGTCGCCAACATGGTCATCCTCCACAACGTTCAGTGCCTCCATGCTCACCGCGGCCTACCATATGCTCCACGATGGCGTTGAGTACGCCGCCTTGGTTCCGTTACTTCGACCGCCATCATGTCGACAAGACCACCCGTCGCCTGCTCAAACGCCTCGCCGATCTCGGCTGTCAAGTGGATCCGATGCCTCATGCTGTTTAGCGCTTCTTACTAGTGAGATTCACTCGTTGAGCCAACCGCGCGCGGCGCTGCTGGCCTTCGGCGTGGCGGCGCTCGCGTATAACGTACTGAGCGTGATTGCGAGTGCGGTGAGAATCCGGCATGAACTGGATACCAGCGACATCGAGCTCTCACCGTATTACCTAGCCAGCGAAATCCGGGCAACTTTTGCTGGCATGATGATCGCGGTGCCGCCCGAGGTGTGGCAGGCGTATGACCTCCTCACCCCAGCTCAGGTCGGTCGCGAGTTGATCAAGATCGCGGCGCACGTTGATCCCCGCGCGATGCGCAAACATACGCGGGGACCGAAAGCACCGAAGAAGAAAGGCTATATGGCCGGATGCGTAGCACTGCGGCATGTTTCTACCGCCCGTGTCATCAAGACTGGACGTGTCGTTTAATCACCTTGAGAGGGGTGGCTCCAAGAGGGCGGCAACGCGGAAGAACCGCCGTTGTAGCCGCCACGACCGCCTTGCAGCGCACGGCCCCGGGCGCTCAGCGTTGCGCCATCARCATGTAGTCTACCGTCAGGTTGGACAGCGCGCGCACGCCGTTGATCAGGGCCGGCTCATCCACATGGAACTCGGGTGAGTGGTTGGAGGCCGCCTTGCTCACATCCTGGCCCTTGGGCGTCACGCCGAGGTAGAAGAACAGCCCCGGCACCTTCTCCTGGTAGAACGAGAAGTCCTCCGATTCGCTCCGCTTGGGCGCGATCATCCAATTGCCTTCGCCAGCCACCCGCTGCAAAGTGGCCGCCATCTTCTCGGTGAGGGCCGGCTGGTTGATGGTGGCGTTGTACAGCTCCACCACGCGGAAGTTGGCCTCGGCGCCAGCGCTGGTTGCCATGGCCTCGGTGGTGCGCTTCATGCGGGCATGGATGTCTTTCTTCATGCCTTCGTCATAGGTGCGGATGGTGCCCATCATCTCGACCTTCTCCGGCACGATATTCATGCGGTTGCCGCCGTGGATGGTACCCACGGTGATCACCGACGGCTCCAGCATGGCATCGACCTGGCGGCTCTGGATGGTCTGCAGGCCCATCACGATCTGCGACGCCACCACGATCGGGTCGATTCCGCCCCACGGACGCCCACCGTGCGCCTGACGGCCCTTGACGTCGATCCAGAACTGGTCGGCCGCCGCCATCGACGCACCGCTGCGCCAGCCGAGCTTGCCGGATTCCATGCCGCTGGTAACGTGCAGGCCGAAGATGGCATCGACCTTCGGGTTATCCAGCACGCCTTCGGACACCATTTGCTTGGCGCCCCACATATTGGAGCCGTTGGGTTCGAAGTCTGCCGGACTTTCCTCGGCCGGCTGGAAGATGAATTTGACCGTGCCCGGGAGCTGATCCTTCATGCCGGCGAGCACCTCGGCTGCCGCCATCAGTATCGCCACGTGGGTGTCATGGCCGCAGGCGTGCATCACGTCGACTTCCTTGCCCAAGTACAGACCCTTGGCCTTGGACGCGAACGACACATCGCCCCGTTCCTTGATCGGCAGTGCATCCATGTCGGCGCGCAGCGCCACCACCGGGCCAGGCTTGCCGCCCTTGAGCACGCCCACCACACCGGTCTTGGCTACGCCCGTCTCCACTTCCATGCCCAGCTTGCGCAGGTGGTCGGCGACAAGCTCCGCGGTGCGGGTCTCGTAGTTGCCGAGTTCCGGATGCTGGTGGATGTCGCGGCGCCAGGCGATGAGCTGGGTTTCGACGGCCTTGGCGCGCGTTTCGATCTGTACGTGCAGGGTGTCGGCGCTGGCAGGGGCCGGCGCGGTCTGCGCCAGCGCGGCGTTGCAGAGCAGGCCGGCGGCGAGTGCGACGCTGGCGAGAGCAATGAGGGTGGTGGAACGGGATGCGGTGTGACGGACAGCCATGCGGGATCTCCTTCGTTGTTGTTGGGTTGATGCAGGCAGTGTTGCGGGATGCAGGTGCAGTCTGCCGCGAGAAAAGCTGCTGGCTTTCTTCCCTCCTTGCTGCGTTTTCATGCGAATACCTCCATATCGTTATCTGAGCCTTTTCTGTCGTGTGCCGTCCATTCCTCCTCCTGTGCACTACCTTGGCCAATCCGAATCAGCGCCCTCGACAGGCCCGCGCCGGCGGGAAGTGGCACCCGGGTCCCGCAAAATGATGATCGTCATATCGCGAAGCGAAGAAACAGCGATATCGCAAGAAGATGCCGCCATGTCCATGCCGCAGTTCCATGACGATCCCTCTATCTCGACCACTAATGTATCCGCTGTCTACATGCTAGACAGGGTAACCGGCAGGGTCAAGGAAGATCACGCCACCCTCCCCTCGATGCTATCCCTAAGGGCAAGATTGGGAGTGCGGGATACGCGTCACTGCGCGTTGACATCCAGAAAGAATTGGATGCCATGATAATCATAATGCTATATATTGCAGAGGCAAATAGGCTCTTGAACTCTTCCCACCCTGACCATGCGTTATTCACACGACCAAAAAGCCGAAACCCACAAGCACATCGTCAAGGCGGCTTCGACGCAATTCCGCAAGCACGGTGTCAATGGCATCGGCGTGGCGCAGTTGATGAAGAGCGCCGGTATGACGCACGGCGGCTTCTACGCTCACTTCGAGTCGAAGGACGCCTTGATTGCCGAGGCAATCGATGCCGCCTTCGACCAGACCATGGGGTTGCTCGATCAGGCAGCGCGAGCCGCGCCGCCCCCTGAGCGCAAGGGCGCCATCGTTCGCGCCTATGTAAACAAGAAGCACCGCGACAACCCTGGATCGGGTTGCGCGATCGCGGCGCTCGGCACGGATGTTTCCCGCCTTGACGCCAAGACGCGGCTGCGCTTCGAGGCGCGGGTCGCGTCGCTGATCGAACTGGTCGCGGGGGGGGATGATGAGGCTTCGCGCAAGGATGCGATCGTCACGCTCGCTTCGATGGTTGGCGGCCTCGTGCTGGCCCGCGCCGTCCGCTCGGAAGCGCTGTCCGCGGAGATCGTGGACGCTCTCCAGTCATCGCTGTAGCGCAGCGGCCTGCGGCCAAGCCAAGGCGAAATGCGTCGCGTCCGTTGCACGCGCCGCGGCGAGTCAGGGGACTGGGATGGGTTGGCGCTAATATGGAGGCCTGACGACACCGCGAACCGCACTGATGACCACTTCCACGACCCGCCCAACCCGCCCGGCTCGCCCGGCTCGCCAAARCTATCACCATGGCAATCTGCGGGAAGAAATGATCCGCTGCGGCAGGGAGATCCTGGCCGACAAGGGCGTCCACGGACTGACGCTGCGCTCCGCGGCCAAGCTCGCGGGGGTTTCCCACGGCGCGCCGCGCAACCAGTTTGCCGACAAGGAGGGCCTGCTGGCCGCCATCGCCGCCGAAGGATTCCGTGAACTGGTTGCCGTGCGCCGGGCCCGGCTGTCGCCTGAGATGACTGCCGAGGCGCGGCTGCTCACCGTCATGGACGGCTACATCGAGTTCGCCGTCAGGAATCCGGCCCTCTTCTACCTGATGTTCGGGCCGCAGATCGAAGATAAGGAAAAGTATCCCGAGCTGCTCGAAGCAGGCAATGCGTCTTACCAGCTCTTGTCCGGCGCGGTCCAGGACTACTTCCGGGAGAACCACCTGGCTGAGCAGTTCGATGACATGATGGTGCGCTCCGCATGGTCGGCCATGCACGGCGTCAGCATGTTCTTCAGTGCCAAGCCGACCGGACCGAGCCCACGTCCGAAAGTCGCGCTCGCGCAATGGCGGCAGAGCGTCCAGCAGTTCGTGCTGACCGGTCTGCTGGCGGCAGGGAAGAAGAAGGCGGCGGCAGTCGCTTCGGATACGGCCGCAAGCAAGCCAAGGGCAAGGCCACGCAGCGCCGTGCAGTCGTAGCCCTCCCGGCGTTGCAACACTTCAGCCCCGTGGTTCGAGGGCTTCGAGAAGCGCCCGCTTCAGCATGACCCTGCCCAGCTGAAGCCGGTATGGGCCATCCGCAAAGTTGTCTTCCAGCGGGGTCACGTTGGCGAATGCCGCCTCGACGATGGCGTCGGCCTTATCCCTAATGTCGGTGAAGTTGCCTTCCAGCAATGTCTCCGCCGCCGTTGCGCGGAATGCCGTGTCGGCGACGCCGGTGATACCGATCCGCCCCCAGGCGTAGCTATCGTTGACCACGCCGATCGCGACCGCTGCAGCGGCCACCGCGTAACCTGACGAAGGATGCCTGAACTTGCGGTATGCGACCCGCGTTGCGGCCGGCAATAACACATGGATACGCGTCAGGACTTCGTCTGGCTGCACGACCGAAGACATGAAGTCGACAAAGAACTCATGCGCGGGGATGCGCCTCGTGCCTTGTGCGCCCGCTATCTCCATCTCGGCTCCGGCCGCAAGCACTACAGCCGGCCAGTCGGCCGAAGGGTCGGCGTGCACGAGCGCTCCGCCGATCGTCCCGCGGTTCCTGACCGTCGGATCGGCAATCACGCTCGCGGCGAGCGGAAACAGCGGTGCCAGCTGCTTAAGTTCCGAGCTCGCTTCCAGTTCGGCGTGCGTCGTCGCGCTGCCGATCGAGATGCCATCCTGATGTACCGCGATGCCACGGAGTTCAGGCAGGCGGCCGATATCGACCAGTAAGGCCGGCCTGGCCAGTCTCAGTTTCATCATCGGCAGCAGCGTATGGCCGCCGGCAAGGATCTTGGCGTCGGGGTTCTGCGCCAGCACGGAGATCGCCTGTTGCACACTGCCCACCCTGAGGTACTCGACTTCGTAGGGAATCATGTCGCACTCCGGCTCGTCTCGTGAATCGCACGCCAGATCTTTGGCGGCGTTAGGGGCATATCGAGATGGGATATGCCGAATGGCTTCAATGCATCGCATACCGCCGCGACGATCGCGGGCGGCGCCCCTACGCAACCGGCCTCACCGATCCCCTTCGCGCCCAGCGGGTTGGACGGCGCCGGAGAAACGTGGAAACCGGTGCGCATGCGAGGTATCTGCTCGATGCGCGGGAATCCATAGTCGAGCAGCGAACCCGAAAGCAGTTGCCCGGCCTCGTCATATTTGGCCTCTTCGAACAAGGCCTGGCCGATGCCTTGCGCGATCCCGCCGTGCATCTGGCCGTGGCAGAGCATGGGATTGATCATGACGCCAACGTCATCCACCGCCACATAGTCGAGAATCGTCACCGTGCCGGTCTCCGCATCGACCTCCACGACAACTGCATGGCAACCGTTCGGCGCTCCCAGGGCGGCCGGCTCATAGAAAACGCGTTCATCCAGGCCGGCTTCAACGTCCCTCGGCAGCTTGTGCGCAAGATATGCCATTCTTGCGACCCGCGCAAAGGGAATAACGGTGGGGTTGGCTGCGCTTGTGAACTGGCCATCCGCATAGTGAACCTCCTCTTCAGGAACCTCCAGCATGAGACCGGCAATCCGGCGTGCTTTTGCCAGGATTTTGCTCGCCGCCATATAGGCAGCGCTTCCCCCTACGGGCATTGACCGCGAATTGAAGGTGCCATGGCCCGCCAGCACGCGGTCGGTGTCGCCCTGAACGACATCGATATCGTCCATCGGCAGTTGCAGGACCTCCGCGACGATCTGCGCAAAGCTCGTGGCGTGGCCGTGGCCTTGCGGCATCGATCCGCTGAAAAGCGTGACCTTGCCATCGGAATGCACGCGGACATGCGCGCTCTCCCAGCCGCCCCGGTCGAAGCCGACCTTCTCCAGCATCGGCGAAATGCCCATTCCTACGAGCTCGAGATAGCAGATCACCCCGATGCCGATGTATTTACCCTGCTTACGCAGCGTCGCTTGCTCTTCCCGCCAACGCTGGTAGCCGATCAGCTTGGTCGCCTTGGTCAGGCAGGCCTCGTAGTCGCCGGAGTCCCATTTGCCGCGCGCGCCGTCGTGTGGCTGGTAAGGGAACTGATCCGCCCGCACCAGGTTGCGGCGTCGCAGTTCGACCGGATCGATGTCGAGTTCCCCGGCCACCGCATCCATCAGCCGCTCGATGATATAGGCGGCTTCCGGCCGTCCGGCGCCCCGATAAGCGTCGACCGGCGTGGTGTTGGTCGTCACCAGATGGACCTCCGTGTCGACCGACGATATCTGGTAGTTTCCCGTGATGTAGTTGGCCGTGTTGATGGTAGGGATGCCGGTCGCCATATTGGAGAGATAGGCGCCGAGATTGGCGAACGATCGCAACCTGATTCCCAGCACCTTGCCGTCCCTGGTGACAGGTGCTTCCACGTATTCCGTATGCGCACGGCCGTGCGTGGTCGCAACATGGTTCTCGCTGCGCGTCTCGGTCCAGCTGACCGGAAGGCCGAAGTGCCGGGATGCGAACGCCACCAGCACCTCTTCCGCATAGAAGTGCATTTTCGCGCCGAAGCCGCCGCCGATATCCGGCGCCACCAGCCGGATCCGGTGTTCCGGCCACCTGAGCGTTTCCGCCAGCCAACGCCGCGACATATGCGGGACCTGCGTGGGGACGATAAACGTCAGGCGCTCTTCAATGGGATCGAAGTTCGCACAAAGGGCCCGAGGCTCAAGGGGACTGGGTATCAGCCGCTGGTTGACCAGCCGGATCGACACGACCCGGTCAGCTTGCTTCACCGCCTCCTCGTAGTTGCCACCCTTTTGCCGGAAGACGCCAATGCGATTGCCGGGGACATTGTCGTGGAGCTGGGGCGCCGACGCAGTCAGCGCAGCTTCCGCGTCGACGACTGTCGGAAGCTCCTCGTAGTCGACCGTGACAAGCTCGGCGGCATCCGCCGCGATCTCGCGCGTCTGTGCCACCACCAACGCCACGGCCTCTCCGGCGTATCGCACGCGGTCGGCGGCAAGGGGAGGATGCGGCGGCACCTTCGAGTTGCCCACGACCCAGTTCGGCCGGATGTCGCCGACCTTGCCCCGGAGGTCGGCGTAGGTCAGTACGCCGATCACGCCAGGCAGTGCCCGCGCGTCCGCCGTATCGATGCCGCGTACGTTGGCGTGAGCAAAGGGCGACCTGACGAAGGCCGCGAAGACCATTCCCGGGAACTGATGGTCATCGGTGAACTTGCCCCGACCGCTCATCAACCGCTTGTCTTCACGGCGCCTGACGGACTTGCCGATGTACTTGGTCGCACTACCGTTCTGTGCTTCGCTCATCTCAATCCTCCTCACGGGAAGCGGACTGCAGCCTCGTCGCGGCGAGCAGCACTGCGTCGACAATGTTTTGGTACCCGGTGCAGCGGCACAGGTTGCCGTGCAGCGCTTCCCTGACTTCGTGTTCGGAAGGCGCTGCCTGATGTGCAAGGAGCGCGCGTGCCGCAAGCAGCATTCCCGGGGTACAGAATCCACACTGGAGACCATGCAGCTCGTTGAAGGCTTCCTTCAGGACGGTCGTCGTGTGATCGTTGTCCATCCCTTCGATAGTATGGAGCTCGCAGCCATCGGTCTGGGCAGCAAGTACGGTGCACGACTTCGCGGTCGTTCCGTCGATCAGCACCGTGCAGGCGCCGCACTGCGAGGTGTCACAACCGATGTGGACGCCGGTCAGGCGTTTCTGGTCCCGCAGCAAATGCACCAGGAGCCGCCTCGGCTCGATCTCTGTTGTGCCGCTCACGCCATTGATAGTGTTCTCTATTTTCACTGTCGCCTCTGTGTCTCCGTTTGCCCCGCCGGCATCAGCGCCGGGCTTCACAGTCATAGTATTATGATTATCATACTATGGAAGAAAAAAAAGAGCTGATCTTCCCTGGCCGGCCGAGCCTAGTCAGGGGACGACGCAAGGGAGCTGCCCCCACCTTCCTCAAGACTCACCAGCTTTTCAAAGCGGGAAAAGAACTCCGCTAGGAACTTGTTCGCCACGGCGCCGACCAGGCGGGATCCGATCTGTGCCAGTTTCCCTCCCATCTGCGCTGCGGCAACGTAATGCAGGGCCGTGCCGCCTTCGACGACTTCCAGCCGGACGTCGGCGCCCAGCTTGCCGAAGCCCGCGATGCCACCACTGCCGCTGCCCTCGATGTGATAACCAATGCCCTCCCTGTGGTCGGAGAAGCGGGCCGTGCCCTTGAAACGCGCCTTGATCGGCCCGACAGCGGCGACGATTACCGCGTCATAGCCGCCGTCATCGCCCTGCAGGTATTGCTCGCATCCCGGCAAGCATTGCTGGAACGTAGCCGGATCATTCAACCGCTTCCAGACCTCTTCCCTGGACGCCTTGATGACTGTTTCACCAGTGAATTCCAATTTCTACCCCTCCGTTTTGTATCGCCCCTTTCGGCCCAACGTCAATATAGTCAGTGTCTATATCCTAGAGAGCGTGTTGGGGACCGTCAAGAGATGGGGAGGCAGGTAAACCCGAACAATGCTCACGAATTCTTGACGTTGCCAAGTTCGCCCGCCTACGATGTAGACAGTGGATACACTGAGCGGGCGCAAAGAGAATTTTGGACAAAGCGGCGCGGCAAGGTACCTGAAACGTTCATCGCTGCCGTCTGTTCGTTCGTTCCAATGAATGATGCACCGTTTAATGTATCCACCGTCTATATTTGACCTGGCAGACTGAGGGTGTCTGCATCCATCCACACCAAAGGAGAATCCATGTCTCGCGCAGTAATCGTTTCGTATGCCCGCACCCCGATCGGCAAAGCCAGCCGAGGCGCATTCAACATGACCCATGGGGCGACCATGGCAGGCCACGTCATCCACCATGCCGTCGAGCGCGCGGGAATCGACGGCGGGGAAGTCGAAGACATCATCTTTGGCTGCGGCCAACCCATCGCCGCCACCGGTGGCAACGTTGCCCGCGCAGGCGGCATCCGCGCTGGACTGCCCGTGTCCGTGAGCGGCACCACGCTGACTCGCTTMTGTGCGTCCGGCCTGCAGGCGGTCGCCTTTGCCGCGCAGCGCGTCTTGATCGACAAGGTGCCGGTGATGGTGGCGGGCGGCGTCGAGTCCATCAGCCTGTCGCAGCCGGTCACGCTCAAGGTCGCCCAGCAAGAGGCCTGGCTCGCACAGAATCGCCCCGATGTCTATCTACACATGATCGATACCGCGGAGATCCTAGCCAAGCGCTATGGCATGTCGCGAGAGCGCGCCGACGAGTTCTCGGTGCGTAGCCAGCAGTTGACCGTCGAAGCACAGAAGGCAGGCCGTTTCGCTGAAGAGATTGTTTCCCTCGCATCAATCAAGTCAGTGACAAACAAGGAGACCGGCGAGACCTCCATGGTGGATTTCCTGCTCGAGGCTGACGAAGGTGCCCGCGCCGACACCACGCTGGAAAAGCTGCGCGTGCTGCCCGCCGTGAAGGGCGAGGGTTACCAGGTCACGGCCGGAAATTCCAGCCAGTTGTCGGACGGCGCCGCGGCGCTGGTCGTGATGTCTGAGCGCGAAGCGGAACGGCGCGGCCTCGAACCCCTGGGGTATTTCGTGAGCCTGGCCACCGCGGGCGTCGAGCCGGACGAAATGGGTGTCGGCCCGGTCCGTGCGGTCCCGCGCCTGCTGGAGCGCAACGAGCTCTCCATCGACGACATCGACCTGTGGGAACTCAACGAGGCGTTCGGTTGCCAGGCGCTGTATTGCATCGACCAACTGGGCTTGCCGCTGGAGCGCGTCAACGTCAACGGCGGCGCCATCGCCATCGGTCATCCGTATGGCATGACTGGCGCACGCCAGGTCGGCCATATCCTGCTCGAAGGGCGTCGCCGCAAGGCCAAGTATGGCGTCGTGACCATGTGCGCAGCCGGCGGCATGGGCGCAGCCGGGCTCTTCGAGTTCATTCACTGAACGAACCCCAAAAAACAGGAGACACCAGATGAGCAATATCACCGAGTACGAAACCGTCTTCGTGGACCGGGACGGCCCCTGTGCCGTCGTCACCATGAATCGGCTGGAGAAGTACAACGCCCTCAACACAACACTTCGCACTGACCTATACGCGGCGCTGTCCTCGCTGATGGCCGACCGGACCGTTCGCGGCATCGTCCTCTGGGGCGGTACCAAGGCGTTCGTCGCCGGGGGCGACATTCCCGAGATGCTCGCACGCCGCCCGATCGAGGCCTTCGTCCCGACCAGCGGTGCGCCCGACCTGTGGGCGCTGATTCACCACAGCACCATCCCCGTGATCGCAGCCATTGCAGGACCGTGCTTTGGGGGCGGCCTGGAGCTGGCCATGGCGTGCGACCTGCGCGTGGCCGCGGACAATGCCCTGCTCGGCCAGACCGAAACGAACGTAGGCCTGATTCCGGGGCGTGGCGGCACCCAACGGCTGACCCGGCTGGTCGGGGCAACACGCGCCAAGGAAATGATCTTTACCGGCGAAATCATCAAGGCGGACGAGGCTTACCGCATCGGACTCGTCAACAAGGTGGTGCCCGCCAGCCAGGTGCTGGAGGAAGCGAAGACCTATGTGCAACGCATCGCCGAGAAATCGCCGCACTCCATTGCCATGGCCAAGCTGATGATCAACAACGGCCAGGACGCGAATCTCGAAACGGCGCTGATGCTGGAGCAGCTTGCCTTTGCCACGCTGTTCAGCACTGACGATATGCACGAAGGCGGCGAGGCGTTCCTGAACAAGCGCCGTCCAGTCTACCAGGGAACCTGACCATGACCCAGTTCAACACACGAATGCAGGCCAGCCCTGGTCAGGTCGATCCCTACCAGCCGCGTCTGCAAGTGACGTCGCTCGCCGATATCAGGCATTTCGAGCAGACGCCCCTTGCCGACCGTCAGCTGCCTCACAGCACCTACGAGTTGCTGCGCCTGGCGCGCGACCGTGCGCCGGAAGCTCCCGCCCTGCACTACTTCGCCTCCGGAGACGAGCTGGGCAAGGCAATCTCCATTACCCATGCGCAGCTGTTCGGGCGCATCACGCAGACCGCCAACCTGCTGCACTCGCTGGGCCTGGGCCCCGATGATGTCATCGGGGTGCTGATGCCGGTGACACCGGAGTCGCAGCACGCGCTCTGGGGCAGCGAGGCGACGGGCATTGCCTGCCCGGTCAACTGGATGCTGGAGCCGGAGATTATCGCGGCACTGCTGCGCAATGCTGGCGCTAAGGCGGTGATCGCCTATGGTCCCGACGCGGATATTGAGGCCTGGAACAAGGCCATGTTGGTGCGGCGCGATCTGCCCGACGTACGGCACTGGATCAAGGCCGGCGGGGGCACGGCGAGCGAGGAAGGGATTGTCGATCTCGACACCGAGATCTCCCGCTTCCAGGGCGATGCGCTCGACAGCAAGCGGGTCTTCTCGCCGCAGGATACCGCCTCGATGTTCCATACCGGTGGCACCACCGGCACGCCCAAGCTTGCGCTCCACACCCATGGCAACGAGGTGGCGATGGCCTGGGTAAGCGCGATGCAGATCGACGTCCAGCCAGACGACGTGCGCGTCTGCGGCGTGCCGATGTTCCATGTTACGGGCGTGCTCACCAATTGCCTGATGCCGCTCGCCCGTGGCGCATCGGTCGTGCTGCTGACGTCCAGCGGTTGGCGCGATCCTTCCGTCATCCGCAATCTCTGGCAGATCGTCGATCACTTCGGGGTCACCGCGCTGGGCATGGTGCCGAGCGTGGTGAACATGGCCCTGAACATTCCGATCGGCGACGCTGACATCAGCTCTCTCAAGGCGGCGAGCTGCGGTACGGCGCCGCTGTCGGTGGCCGTCGCCGAGGCGTTCGAGCAGAAGACCGGGGCGATGATCTTCGAAGGCTATGGTCTGACCGAAGGCACAGCGCTGAGCGCAACCAACCCGCGCTATGGCGAGCGGCGCATCGGCTCCATCGGCCTTCCCATGGCCTACCAGGAGATGAGGGTCGTCAAGGCTGCCGGTGGACGGATCCAGCGCGAGTGCGAACCGGGCGAGCCTGGCATTGTGGTGGTGCGCGGACCCAACATCTTCGCCGGCTACCTGAACCCGGAGCAGAACCAGAGCATCTGGTTCGAGGGCGGCTGGTTCAATACCGGTGACCTGGGCTATGTGGACGAGGATGGCTACTTCTGGCTGACCGGCCGGGCCAAGGACCTGATCATCCGCGGCGGCAACAATATCGATCCGCGCATGATCGAAGAAGCGTTGTATCGGCACCCCGAGGTATTCGATGCCGCCGCCGTCGGCCTGCCGGACGCGCATGCCGGCGAACTGCCGGTCGCGTATATCGCGCTCAAGCCGGGCAGCACCTTCCCGATCGGCCGCATCAAGCACTACGCCTATGAGGTGATCCCGGAGCGCGCCGCCGTGCCCAAGCAGTTCTACGTGGTCGATGCCGTCCCAAAGACTGCTGTCGGCAAGATCCAGAAGAACACACTGCGCACTGACGCGGTACTGCGAGCGCAGCGGCAGATGCTTGCCGAGGTCAAGGCGGACACACCAGTTCCGCTTGTCGATATCCGCATCGAGGATCGCGGGGACCAGGGCATCTTGTCCACGCTGGTGCTGCCCGCCACCCTGGGCCACGAAGAAAGGGAGGTCGCGGTAGCCACCATCGGCAAAGCGTTCACGACGCTGACGATCAAGTACGCGGTGGTGTACGAGTAGCCCATTCCTATAAAACAGGGCCTCGCCAGAGGCAGTGCGAGTGGCATGCCGGCAGCGCCTCGTGCCCGGCATGCCGGCTCGCCGAATCCATCAAGGAGACAACTATGACAATCCAGCTTTCGCGCCGGCGCCTGCTGCAGGCTGCCTGCGGCGCCGCGCCGGCGCTGCTTGCCCCATCCTGGCTGCGAGCGCAAGCGCCCTTTCCGAGCAAGCCGATTGTCGTCAAGGTCGCATTTCCCGCTGGAGGTCCGGCGGACGAATCGATTCGCGCAGCAGCCGTCGTGATGAAGCGGAGCCTGGGCCAGAGCGTCATTGCCGACAACCTTCCGGGCGCAAGCGGCTCGATCTGCGCGATGAACGTACTGCGCAGCGCCAGCGATGGCTACACGTTGCTGGGCACGACCGGCATTGACTTCCTGGTCGCGCCGCTCACCATTGCGTCGGCTAGGTATTCGCCGGAGAAGTTCAGGCTGGCGGGCTTAAGCGGGATCTCGGATTTCATCCTGGTCTCGAATCCCTCGTTGTCGTTCAAGAACGTCGACGAGGTCATTGTCTACGCGAAGAACCCGAAGAACCGTCCCCTGTCGCTGGCACACTGGGGCCCCGGCTCGGCGCCCCACCTGGTCGGCGCCGACTTCCAGGCCCGCACCGGCGTGCGCTTCCTGGAGGTGCCATACAAAGGCGCGGCGCCGGTCAGCAGCGACATCGCCGGTTCACAGGTAGACCTGACCTTCATTCCCATGGGGGGTCCGACTTACGGCATGATCAAGGCCGGCCGCTTCAAGCCGATCGGGGTCGCCAGCAAGGCCCGGCATCCGTCATTGCCCGATGTGCCCGCGCTGGCTGAAAACAAGGCCCTGGCCGATTTCGAATACAGCCAGTGGGCAGGCGTGCTGGCCGCGCCGGAGACAACAGACGCTGTGACGGCACGCGTGGTGGAGGCCATGAATGCTTGGGTGGCGAGCCCCGAGAACCGTACCCGCCGCACTGTCAACCTTCAGCGCGCGATTGAGCCAATGACCATGGCCCAGGCGCAAGCCTTCCTGAACAGCGAACACGCCAAACTGACCCGCATTGCCAAAAGCCTGAAGCTTGCGGGGCAATAAGGCCTAGTTGGGGCCTGGTTGGGGCCTGGTGGAGGCCCCGGTAGCAATGCGGTCAGCCAGCGGTGGCACGGCTACGCCGCATCGCCGCGGCGCAGGCTGGCAAAATCGGCGGGCCGCTTCCCAAGAAATGCAGCAATGCCTTCGGCGGCTTCGGCGCCGCCCTGGGCCACGGCCATCGCGATCCGTTCGGCTTCCAGCTGATCGTCGAGCGTGCGCTCATGGGCATGCCGGCACAGCGTCTTGATCGATGCCATGGCCTGCTGTGGCCCTTGCGCAAGCCTGTCCGCCAGCGCGATCGCCGCCGCGCCGGCCTGTCCCGCTTCAACCAGTTGGTTGACGACCCCGAAGTGCTGCAGTTGCTCCGCCGTGATGCGATCGCCGGTCAACGCCAGCTGCGTCAGCACCTGCCGCGACAGGCTTTGCGCCAGCAGGCCCGTAATGCCGCCATCCGGCGTCAGCCCCACCTTCACATAGGCAATCGAGAAGGCTGCGCTGGCGGATGCCACAAGCAGGTCGCAGGCCAATGCCAGCGAGAAGCCCGCACCCGCCGCGCCGCCTTCGACCGCTGCCACGATCGGCTTGGGAAAGTCGCGCAGCTTGCACACCACGTCGTGCAAGTGCGCCAGGCGCTCGATGCGCTCCTCATAGGTCAGTTCCCGCCGCTTGCTGATCAGTTCCAGGTCGCCGCCTGCACAGAAGTAGTTGTCGGCGCCAGTTAGTACGATCGCGCCAATCTCCGGATTTTCCGCAGCAGCGGCCAGCGCGGCGCGGATGTTGTCATAGAGATCGGCCGCGATGGCGTTGCGCTTGCCGGGATTGTTGATGGTGAGCACCAGCACGCGGCCTTCCGTGCGCTGCAGCAAAGAGGAAAATGTGGTCATGTCGTGAAGTCTGTCAGTGGAGAGAGGCCCGATCAGCCGGCAGTCTGTTGCGCAGCGCACTGACTCTCATAGACCTGCAGGTGGCAATAGGCGTGCGGCTCAACGGGAGTTCGCGCCCGCGATCGGCTGCACGAGCGATCAGATCGCCGACGATGGCCTCGGCTTTGATGCGTGCGGCGCCCTGGGCAATATCCCGCATCATCGAGGCCTCCCAGGTCGATGAACTGTCCAGCGGGCGGGTCGTACCAGAATGGTGACGTCCGCGCCCGCCTCGATCAGTCGCGCGCCGTAGTAGCCTCCCATGGCGCCGGCACCGAGTACCAATATCTTCATGGCGCCCCCGTCTACGCGTTACCGGCGGGACGGCACTGCACGACCAGATTGACGACGCCGGCCTGCACTGGTTCGTCATGCTGGTTGAAGGTTGTGATGCGCACCTTCACGATGCCTTGATCGGCACGCGACTTGGACGTCCGCACCTCCAGGATCTCGCTCTCGACATGCAACGCATCTCCAGGCCGCACCGGTTTGGGCCAACGCAGCTCCTCGAAGCCCGCCCCGATGATGCCGCCCGCGGGCCGGAGCTCGCCGTCGACCAGCAACCGCATGGTCAGCGCCGCCGTGTGCCAGCCACTCGCGGCCAAGCCGCGGAACAGCGTGTCGCGGGCGGCCGCTTCGTCAAGATGGAAAGGCTGCGGGTCGAACTCGGCAGCGAAGGATTTGATCCTGTCCAGCTCGACGGGCAGCCGCCCTGAACCGTATTTCTGGCCCGGCGCCAGATCCTCGATGTATTGGATGTTCATATTTGCTCCTCCAGATTTCTTTACTCTGCTTTCACGGACCAGCGCGCACCCGTTGCGAGGCGCCCAAAGGCGGATCGGGCCAGCGCCTCGAGCCCCAGCGCAATCCCTTGTCCGCCGCCGATGCACAGCGTGACGATGCCGCGCCGGATGTCATCCGCGCGCATGGCATGCAGCAGGCGCGTCGTCCCTTGGCCTGTGCCAGCGCGAGATTCCGCTGCAACGTTCGGCCCAGCGATCCTGCGCCTCGCGGCTGAGCGCATAGCGAGCGGCAAGATCCTCGGTATGCCAGCCCGAGTAATCGCCGGAGAATGCGTCGTGCAGTCCGTCGTACAGCATGCTGTCATGCAGCACTGAATCGCCCATGGGAGCCGTTGTAGGCGCCAACAGCGATCCGCACGGGCTGGCACAGCACGACATCTCTTGCATTCATCGCATTCTCCCTGGCAAAAACTTAGCATCCTGCGGGTCCCTCTCGCGCGGCCAACGCTGGCGGCCAGGCCGAGTTTGGTCACTTTCGCCGCCCGCGCGACTCGTTCTTGCGGACGCCGTCAAGTTACTTTCAACATGAAAGTATATACCGCCCAGACGCACTTGCAAGTTGCAATTTTCCCTTCTGTTCTTTCGTGTTCCTCTGGCGGGCAAGGCCCGCAACCTGCCATGCAACGTGCCTGCTTCGACGGCATGTTCCTGCTGCAGGCGGCCAAGGGCATCCGCCTGCCGTTCGCCGACGGCAAGACTCTCCGATCGCCGCCGCCGACGTGGGGGCTGCCGCCGCTGCTGTGCTGGCCAACCCAGAGCCGCATATCGGCAAGATCTACGAATTGACCGGCCCCCAGTCGCTGACGATGGCCGAGCTCGCGCAGGAGTTCCGCGTTGCTCTGGATCGCCGCCCGCGCTTGAGGACTAGCTGGCACACGACGCGCTTTCCTCTCTTGCCACGCCGTTCCGGGCTTCAATGGCTCTGATGCTGTTTGCAAAGGCTTTTCCCAAAACATGTCTGCCGATGCTTCCGAGCACGAGCCCCAGCACCCGTCCTTTGATGTTCTTGCCTTCCCGCACCACGACTGCGTCCAGCGCGGTCGTCCCGTCAGGCAGACGCGTGAACGTATAGGTATGGCCTGACCGGCCTCCCCATACGTTGGAGTCGATTGTCGTCATGACGACGCGATCGGGATTGGACCAGTTGTAATGCAGGCGTTCCCAGATGCCGCCCGAGCCCTCCGTGACGTCTGCCTCAGAGGGGCCTCGGTGATGCACCTTCAGGTATTCGTCGGTGCTGTTGCCAAAGAGCCTCGAGCGACCAGGCCCGAAGTCCGTAAGCCCGGCGACGAACCGCTCGGGCGTCGAAGTGGTCTTGTAGTGCAAGTGAATCGTCGGCATGGAAAGTTTCTTTGTTGGCTAGTGCTGGTCGTCCAAAGGAATACTTGGCGTGAAAACGGCCGCTTTACACCGAGATTCCCGCACGCAAGGGCCGGAAACCCGCGCGCAACTCCTCGGAGAAAGCCTTTGGCTGTTCCCATGCCGCGAAATGACCGCCCTTTTCGAGGCGGTTGTAGTGAATGAGCTTTGAATAGGCTCGCTCGGCCCAGCTTCGTGGCGCCGCATAGATTTCGTCTGGGAAGACGCTTACGGCGACCGGGATGGTGACGTGCTTGACATCGAAGAACGCCAGCTTGTTTTCCCAATAGAGTCGCGCTGAAGAGATGGCGGTTTTCGTCAGCCAGTACAGCGTAATGTTGTCGAGGATGTCGTCACGCGTGAGACCCTCAGCTTGACCATCGAACACCCGTGCAATGAGCGACAGACTGGCAGCATCGTGGTCAAGGATCCAGCCAGCCAGGCCGATTGGAGAGTCTTCGATGCCATAGAGCGTTTGCGGGCGGTTCGCCATCTCGATCGCGTACCCGAGGCCATGCTTGAAGAAGGTGTCCAACTGCCCGTATGCATGCTGCTCGTCCGCGGACAGGCCGGTGGGCGCGGGCTCACCATACTTGAGCGCCCTTGATACATCGGGGGGCACGGTCGCGGGCATATTGACGTGAATGCCGAGCAGCTCCGGCGGGGCGATCAGCGCCAACTGCTCCGACACGGCGTCGCCCCAGTCGCCGCCCTGCGCCACGAATTCCTTGTAGCCGAGGCGGCGCATCAGCACTGTCCATGCGTGTGCGATGCGCACCGGGTCCCAGCCGGTCGTCGTCGGCTTTCCGGAGAACCCGTAGCCGGGGATCGACGGAATCACGACGTCGAACGCATCGGCTGCCTGGCCGCCATGGGCGGTCGGATCCGTAAGCGGGCCGATTACCTTCAACTGCTCGATCACCGATCCGGGCCAACCGTGGGTGATGATGACGGGCAGCGCGTTGGCGTGTTTCGACCGTACGTGGATGAAGTGGATGTCTACGCCATCGATGGTGGTCATGAATTGCGGCAAGGCATTCAGCCGGGCTTCAACTTTGCGCCAGTCGTGCTGGGTCGCCCAGTAGCGGGCGAGTTGCTGCATGGTCGCCAATCTAACGCCCTGCGATTCATCCGTGACGGTTTCGCGCGTGGGCCAGCGTGTTGCGGCGATTCGTCGGCGCAGACCCACCAGCGCCTCTTGCGGAACGGATACGCGGTATGGGCGGATGGCATCTGTGGCACCGACCGTCCCAGCGGACGCCTGTGCGGCCGATGCCTCGCTGGCAAGCACGGCCAGGCCGATGCCATAGCCTGCTGCCGCGGCGGAGACGCCAAGAAAATCGCGACGGGTCAGCCGTTTCGCTTCCGGGACGGGGTTATCAAACGTTTTCATTCAGAATCCATCATCTCGTGTCAAATTTCCGTCGCTCCCGGGCGCCCCTATGCGGCAGAGCCGGGTTTTCAGCTAGGGACTGATTGCGCCGTTGACCCCTTCTGGCCTCGCGCTTGCCATGTCGTACATGACGTATATGGTCGTAATTCATGCCATGACGTGGAATGCGCAGAGCATGTCCTGGACGGGCAGCCAACACTCCTGTGTTTGCGTTGGCTTCACCACCGCGGCGCGATGCCTGCCAACTGGGCGACCCCTCGGCCAAAGGAGAAGTTTTCATTCGGCACCGGAATCAGTGCAATGAAGATGTCGTCCGGAGAGATCTCCGCGGCGTCACCGAGTTGGCGGCAGATTTCCGCCATCAGTGCAGCCTTGTCGCTAGCCGGCCGGTGCGCGCCGAGTTGGACCTCGATGATCATCGCGTCGGCCGAGCGCTCCATCTCCATAAAGGTTGGATCGATGAACAATTCGTCGTCGCCGTGCTCGCTGACCACAATGAACCGATCTCCAGCGGGAATGCCCAGCGCGACGACCAGCGARCGATTCAGTGCATTGCCAATTGCGATCTTCTGCTCGCGTGAAAACCGGCCTTTCGGGATGTGTGCGTGAAATACAGGCATGGGATATCTCCAGTGCTCAAGGGGATGATCGATGTATTGCGCCATCGTTCGGCCGGCAGCCCCGAGGCGAATCACGCACGTGCGCGATGGGCGTGCGCGATTCGCCTGGGCGACGCCAGGCGGGGCTGGTCGTCGACCGAACTGTGCGTGCCGTCAGAGGTTCATCCTGAACCAGTTGACGGCCTCGCGCGAGGCGCTCGGAAGCTCCGCAAGGTAGGGATCGAAGTGGCCGCCCTTGAGCATGACCATCCGCTTCGGTTCCGGTGCCAGTTCGTACGCCTTGAGCGCCAGGTCGGTGACGGCGATGTGGTCGCGTTCGGCGACCAGCATCAGCAGCGGGGTCGGGGATACGCGATCGATGAAGTCTCCTGGCGAATACATGCGTGCCCAGCACGTTGAGCGCAGCGTGATCCTGTTTTCCCAGACACCGTCCGGCACCGGGCGAAGGTAGAAGCTCACGGCATCCGCTGCCCTGTAGGCGGCCGGCCTGGTGGAATCGTTGCTGACGATCTGCTGCATCGCCGGCGGTTCGCCATTGAGTTGTGCCCGCTCGTCGGCCGCGAACCTGGCCTCGAGATCGGCGACGGCCTCCGGCGGAATCCGCCGCAGACCCGCGGCATGGCCGTCGATGGTGGGCGCTTGCGCCACCACCACCTTCAGACGCCGGTCCGTCGCGCCCAGCACGATGGCATGCCCGCCGGCAAAGCTCGTGCCCCAGATGCCGATGCGGTTCTCGTCGACTTCCGGCCGCGCTTGCAGATAGGAGATTGCGCGGCGCCAATCAGCGATCTGTTGCCAGGGATTGATGTCTTGCCTTGGCGCGCCGCCACTGTCTCCAAAGTTGCGGTGATCGTGTAGCAGTACGACAAAGCCGGCCTTTGCGAAGGCCTCGGCAAACGACTCGATGCCATGGTATTTCGTACCCGCGAAGCCGTGCGCCATGGTGATGGCCGGCAGCGGCGCGGTGTGGTGCTCCGGCACAAACAGCCATGCCGACAGGTCGATACCACCCTCGACGGGGAAACGTACGTCTTGCTTCTGAAACATCAATGCGCTCCTGCTTGTCATTCGCCAAGTTCGCCCAGCATCCGGGCGAGGTCCAGTTCCGCCTCGCGGGTCTGGAAGCCGCGCGCCATGGCGGCTTCCATTCGGCGTTGCGCTGGCAGGGACCGCACGTTCTCCCCGAAGAGATCAGAATCGCGGCGAAAATCTTCGACGGAAGCCAGCGCGATGGCATTGACGCGCTCCTTGACCATCACGTGCCCGGCCGCCGGAAAACGTGCAATGCGCCGCGCCAGCGATGCGACGAAGTCGCCGAGCGACTCGGCGGGCAGCGCCCGGTTGATCCATCCATACCGTTCCGCAGTGTCCGCATCGTAGTCCAACGCGCTCAGCATCACTTCGAGCGCCCGGCCGCGGCCCATCAGGCGGGTGAGGGATTGGGCCGCACCGCCGCCAGGAATCAATCCGAACGCGGCTTCCATCTGGCTGAACACCGCGGTTTCCCGCGCAGCAAAGCGCATGTCGCACGCCAGCACGAATTCGCTGCCCGCGCCGCGCACACGCCCTTCGATCTGTGCGATGGAGACAAGCCGACTGGAGCTGAGGTGGCGGAACAGCAACGCGATCGATGGCTCACCGGTCAGCTTTGCGGCTTCCTCGCGATACTCCTTAACCTTCGTCACATCGACGTGGGAGATGAAATAGCCGGGGTCGGCACTGCTGAATACGAGCACCTTGGTGCCGTCATCGGCTTCGGCGTCCCGGATCAGGGTGACCAGGTCGCGTACGAGCCCGGGTCCGAGCAGATTCATGGGCGGCGCGGATATTTCCACGAACAGAACCGCTCCGTCGCGGTTCACCTTCAGCGTATCGAACGTCATGGTTGGCTCCTGATGGGCAAGACCGGTAACAGTCCATGGAACATGTGGTCGCGCGCCCGATACGTTGACGCAAAGGATGCAAAGGCGCGGCCGGATAGACAGAGAATCTAGGCCTCTCCGGGTCCATTGAGTAGCCGGTAGAATTGGGAATTACCCTTTCATCGGTGGAAGGCCATGGATCGACTCGAGGCGATGGTCATTTTGTTGGCGGCGATAGACACCGGAAGCCTTTCCGCCGCAAGTCGAAAACTTCGCATTCCTTTGGCGACCGTGAGCCGACGCGTGTCGGAGTTGGAGGCACACCTGAATGTGCGGTTACTCGTGCGCGGTACCCGCAAGCTGACACCGACGGAAGCCGGGCGCGCCTATGTGACGTCATGCCGGCGCGTTCTGGAGGAGATCGCGGAAATCGAACGTACGGCGTCGGGCGAATATCATGCGCCGCAGGGCGAACTCGTGATCAGCGTGCCTCCGGTGATGGGCCGCATTCACGTCATGCCGATAATCGTTGACTTTCTGCGTGCGTTTCCGCAAGTCCGCATGCGGGTGCAATTGACGGACCGGATCGTCAATCTGCTGGACGAGCGGGTGGATCTGGTGCTGCGAATTGGAGAGCAACCGAGCAGCAGCTTGATCGGCACGCGTATCGGCCTGCTTCGGGAAGTGGTATGCGCTAGCCCCGCCTACCTGAAGCAGCGTGGGGCACCCGGAAGGCCTGAAGATCTTCTGTCTCACGACTGCGTGACATACGAAGGGTATGCGGTTGGCAGCAACTGGGAATTTCTCTCGAAAGGCCGGCCACTGAAGATCGAGGTGCCGTCCCGGCTTGTGGTGAACTCGGTGGAGGCTGCCGTCGTTGCCGCGGTGGAGGCCGCCGGCATTGCACGGGTAGCGTCGTACCAGATTGAAGAACTGGTGAAATCCGGCAGCCTCGAGATGCTGCTGGAAGCCTTCGAGCCGTTACCGGCGCCGGTCAATCTGATATACGCGGGCCAGGGCCAGATACCGCTCAAGCTTCGGGCATTCATCGATTTTGCGGTGCCGAGATTGAAGGAACGGCTTGGCCTGGCGCGGGCTGCGGGTCCACGGACGCCACAGCCGCGCCGCAGGCGTGCGTCGACGCCGTGAAGACCATCACACCTCCGCCCGGTCACTGTGACGTTCGAAGACGTGAGGACCATGACACGGGAACGGTATCGGGCGTCTCATCGCCGGCGTTCTCCAAAATCCGTCTGGCGTTTTCTGAGCGAACGGGTGACCGTGCGCCCATTGCATCTCTTCCCCTCAACGTGACAAAGCCCCTCAAGCCGATGCACGCGCACCAACATTGCTGGCAGCGCAAGCGCTTGCCAGAGCGCTTCTTGAGCGGGTTGTCGCCAAACGGATGTCCCTGAACTCGGCGATGGAGCCGATCTCCTTGCCTACCCAGTTGCGCAGTTCAGTAGCGAAGAATCATTTCATGCGCCGCCCCCACACGCTTAGCACGTCGTGGATACAGCCCATTGTGGTGAAGCCAACGGCACACTGATTGGCGGTGCGTACTGCGCCCGAAACCTGACTCGTCCGTCGCTGCCGCGTCCTACCTAGCGGCTTCGGTGCTGTCATCGCAACAACCGACTATGTGCGAGCGCTCGCCGAACTGAGCCGTGCTTATGTACCTCGTATCTTGGTGACGCACGACATTGACGAATTCGATGCCGCTCCGCTTTGCCAATCTTGCGACGAAAGGCAATGGGGCGTCTAATGCCCGAAGGAAGTCTGGGAGGCCCCATGGCGCGCTGCACAATTTGCGGGTTCGAGAATGCCGTTGGAGCCAATTTTTGCGAGCAGTGCGGCGCCCGGCTGACAAGCGTCTGCCGGCACTGTGGGCACACACTAAGTCCGACGGCACGCTTCTGCACCGCATGCGGAATGCCCGTCAGCGACGCAACACAAGCATCGTCTTCCGCCCCCGTTCATTACACACCGCTCCACCTGGCCGAGCGCATCCGAGCCGAACAAGCCGCTCTGGAAGCGCGCGGAGCGACTGCCGGTGAGCGCAAGACTATCACCGTTCTGTTTGCCGATATGGCCGGCTCGACCGCTTTGATCCACGACCGTGACCCGGAGGAGGCCCACCTCCTTATCACCCCCGTCATCGAGATGATGATGGAGGCCGTGCATTATTACGAGGGCTATGTGGCCAAGTCGCTGGGCGATGGGATCCTGGCACTATTCGGCGCGCCTATTGCCCATGAGGACCATCCCCAGCGGGCGTTGTACGCGGCGCTGCGCATGCAGGACACGATGAGGAAGCACAGCGACCGGCTTCGGCTGGAACAAGGCCTCTCGCTGCAGATCCGCGTAGGCATACACACGGGCGAAGTGGTCGTGCGTTCGATTCGCAAGGACGACCTGCACGCCGACTATGACCCGGTGGGGCACACGATCCACATCGCCTCCCGGATGGAGACGATGGCCGCGCCCTCATCTATTTTCGTCAGCGAATCTACCTACAAGCTCGCGGAGGGATACTTCGAGTTCAAGGCGCTCGGCGCCACCCAGGTCAAGGGCATCCCCGAGCCGCTGCAAGTCTACGAGGTGCTGGCTCTCGGTGCGCTACGCACGCGCTTGCAAGTAGCGGCGCACCGCGGATTGGCACGCTTCGTGGGCCGAGAGACCGAACTGGAGACGCTACGCCGGGCGCTGGAGCAGTCCACGGCTGGATATGGGCAGATCGTCGCCGTGGCGGGTGAGGCAGGGATCGGCAAGTCGCGGCTCTTCCACGAGTTCAAGGCACGGTCCCAGCATGGCCGCCTGGTGCTGGAGACTTTCTCGGTATCGCACGGCAAAGCCTTTGCCTATTTGCCGCTCATCGAACTCTTGAGGAACTATTTTCAGATCATCGACCAAGCCGACGAGCGGCGGTGCCGCGAAAAGGTAACGGGCAAGGTGCTCACGCTGGAGCGCAGCCTGGAAGAACTCCTGCCCTATCTGCTTCACTTGCTTGGTATCAGCGAACCCGGCTCGGTGCTGGCTGACATGGGCCCTAGCCTAAGGCGTGAGCGCACATTCGAGGCAATTTCACGTTTGTTGGTGCACGAAAGCCGCAATCAACCGGTCGACGTCCTGTTCGAAGATTTACAATGGCTGGATAGCGAGACTGAAGCGTTTCTCGCCTACCTCATCGAACGGACGGCGGACGTCCGGATCCTCGTTCTCTTGAACTACCGGCCCGAGTATCGGTTCGCTTGGGGGCACAAGGACAATTGCACTGAGGTGCGGCTCGCCCCCTTGGGCCTGTCCGACGCGCAAGGCTTGCTCAGCGTCCTGTTGGGCGATGACCCCGTACTCGGGTCACTCAAACAGCTAATTCTGGAAAAGACCGAGGGCAATCCCTTCTTCATAGAGGAGGTCGTCCAGACGCTGGCCGAGGAAAAAGCGCTGCTCGGCGAACGCGGCCATTACAGCATCGAAAAGACACCCGCCACGCTGCATATTCCGACCACGGTACAAGGCGTGCTCGCGGCGCGCATGGATCGGCTGCCGATCGCAGAAAAGGAACTGCTGCAAACGCTGGCAATCCTCGGCAAGGAGTTTCCTTTGAGCCTGGTCCGGCAAGTTTCGGGACAAAGGGAAGAGCGCCTGTATCCTTTGCTGGCCAGCTTGCAAGCGGGAGAGTTCATCTACGGGCGCCCAGCCTTTCCAGAGGTGGGGTATGCGTTCAAACACGCCCTCACCCAGGAAGTCGCAAGCAACTCCCTGCTTTCCGAAGAGCGCAGTGCGCTACATGAACGCACAGGTAGAGCCATCGAGGCCCTTTTCCATCAGCAATTGAAAGACCATTTCAGCGAGCTGGCACACCATTACAGCTTGGGCGGCAATGCTCCCAAGGCGGTGGAGTACTTGCACTGCGCCGGGCAACAGGCTGTCGAGCGTTCCGCTAATCTAGATGCCATCCGTCACATTGGTGCGGCTTTGGATCTGCTCCATAACCTGCCCGACACCCCAGAACGCGCGCGCCAGGAACTGACATTGCGCGTCACCTTTGGCCAAGCCTTGATTGCTGCCAGAGGTTATGCAGCAGCTGAGGTGGAGACAAACTATACTCGGGCGCTAGCTTTGTGTGAAAAATGCGGAGAAGCCCCGCAGCTCTTTCAGGTGAAGTTGGGATTGCGCATGTTCTTCTTGCTTCGCGCACAGCATCAGACGGCGTATGAACTGGGTGAGGGACTACTCAGCCTGGCTGAGAACACGCAAGAGCCGGTGTTACTCGGACAAGCGCATATCGCACTGGGAGGAGCCTCACTCTTTCTTGGCAAGTTTCCCATGGCCCGAGCTCACTTGGAGCAGGGGCTGGCGCACTATAAGACTGAACAGCATCCCACCCACGCCGGACTTTATGGACAGGATCCCGGCGTTCGTGGACTGAGCTTTTTGGCATGGACCCTTTGGTATCTGGGCTTTCCAGTTCAGGCCAGCGAACGAAGTCAGGAGGCGCTGGCGCTGGCCCGGAAGCTTTGTCATCCTTTTAGCCTGGCGCTCGGCCTCGTCTATGCAGCCGAGCTGCATCAGTACCGGCATGAGGTGCAACTGACGCGAGAGTGTGCTGAAGCCGCTATCGCCCTTTCGGCCGAACAGGGCTTTCCGTTCTGGCTCGCATGGGGAGCAGTCCTGCGGGGATGGGCGCTAGCCGAGCAAGGAAACAGTGACGAGGGCATCGCTCAGATGCGCCAAGGGCTGGCCGATTACCAAACGACGGGTGCCGAGTTCGGCCTGCCTTATATCCTTGCCTTGTTGGCTCAAACCTATGGGAAGGCGGGGAAATTCCAGACGGGGTTGGACGCGTTGGCCGCCGCGCTGGCCATGACGAGCAACACTGGGGAGCGCTATTATGAATCGGAGTTGCATCGGCTCAAGGGCGAACTGCTTCTCCAACGCTCGAACGCGCAGCCCCACGTGTTAACGGATCGTGAGGCAGCGGAGGCATGTTTTCATCACGCGATCGATATCGCTCGCCAGCAAAATGCGAAATCGCTTGAACTACGTGCCGCGCTAAGCCTCGCGCGGCTATGGCAACGCGAGGGGAAGATGGAACTTGCACGACAGACACTGGCCGGGCTGCATGAGTCCTTCACCGAAGGATTCGACACTGATGATTGGCCGCAGGTCAACGACCTGCTGAATGCCCTGTTCAGCGGTTGATTCGAAGACCCCCGCCCTCCATGTCGCGCACACAAATATCTGCTTCGTGCTGAAAGTGCTMCCAGCGATCCTGGACTTGATGTTGCGGTGATCCTGCTCGATCAAGTTGTTCAAGTACTTCGACGATCGCAACATCGCGTGCCCGGGGCAGCAACTCGTCCGTCTTCATTTCGCGCACCGCGCGGTGAGATGCCGCGTAGCCGTCCAGCGTGATTGTCTTCGGAGCGAGCCCTTGACTCTTGATCGCCTTCGCGAAGAAGGCCTTGGCTGCAGCGACATCGCGCTTGGCGCTGAGCCGGAAGTCGACCGTCTTTCCCGCTCGATCAACTGCACGGTAAAGATAGATACTATGGAAGGGCTGGCCCAAGTAAGCCCATTTGCCACGGCTTTTCACATACGTCTCGTCGACTCGCCATGAACGACCCGCGGATCTCCCAAACCGATCCCAGCGCTTCACGAACTCCGGCGTGAAGCGTTTGACCCAGCGCGTGATCGTCGTGTGCGAAAGCGACAGGCCGCGCTCGGTCATTATTCCAACGAGGTCTCGAAGGCTGAGCTTCTAACGCAGGTCAAAAACCCGAGCGTAACCCACCGGCCCCTCCGATTTGCACCGGAGCCGCATTTAGGAGACATTCGAAGTTCGGCCTCGCAGCATAGAACAGACATTCGCGGATGATATCCCGACCATGGTCCACCATGGCCCCGCCCAACCCGGTGAAATGCGGGTCTATATGTTATCGAAAAGGCCAATATGGTTGCGATCCGGCGCTTGGCGCGCTGCCTGACCAATGATCCCTGCCGGAAACCGGCGACGGGGCCTCATCGCGATCCTACGCGACGACCACAGCAGTGTGACAACGTCGTCACAGCGCACTCAAGACAATGTTGCATTGCGGAAATTGTAATGATGTGCCATTGCCATCAGGAAACCTAGGGTTTATACTCACCCTCGTCTCCTCCTTGTCTCCTCGACATGGATTCAACCCGCCTCCTTTGGCGGGTTTTTTTCGCCCGCGTGTTTTTTAGTGATTTATGAACCACTTTCAAGGCAATCGCCGCTGTAACGGCAAACCCCCAGTACTTTCGTAAGTGGGGTTTCAAGGGAGAGCCTGACGATTACCTACTTGCACACGGGCCATCCGCTACAGACGTCTCCGGCTGTCTGCTGCGAACGAAGGAATACCCCAGCCTCCGCGAGAGTTTGTGGGGGACGCGCTCGGTGGCCGCCGTCCTACTTCGCCGGGAACTGCGGGGGGTACTCATCGAAATCATTCGCCTGTACGTCGAACAGCAACAGATGCCGCACTAACCGGCCAAAGGGAGGCTACGCCGCCCGCGCCCATCCTTCACCGGCCTAAAGGCAAAGGCTTGTCGCACGCCGGATCAACCCAAGAACACCCTCAGAGCCGGGGCGGCATCAAACCGCGCACAGTACCAAGGGTGGGCGGGGTTGGAAATGCCACAAGCCCCTCGTTGCTTAGTCGTTACTCGTAAGAGAAGAAGCTGCCCAGCTTGCCCATGCGTTCGAGCGCCAGGCCGGCACCCCGCGCCACGCAGGTCAGCGGGTCTTCAGCCACCACCACGGGCAGGCCCGTTTCCTCGGCCAGCAGGCGATCGAGGTTGCGCAACAGCGCGCCGCCGCCGGTCAGCATCATGCCGCGCTCGGCGATGTCGGCGCCGAGTTCCGGTGGGGTCTGTTCGAGCGCGATCTTGACTGCCGACACGATCTGATTCAGCGGATCAGTTAGCGCTTCCAGGATTTCATTGGACGATATCGTGAATGGACGCGGGATACCTTCGGACAGGTTGCGGCCTTTGACTTCCATCTCGCGGATCTCGGAGTCTGGGAAGGCCGAGCCGATTTCCTTCTTGATGGCCTCGGCGGTCTGCTCGCCGATCAGCATGCCGTAGTTGCGGCGGATGTAGTTGACGATGGCTTCGTCAAATCTGTCGCCGCCCACGCGTATCGAGCCCTTGTAGACCATGCCGCCCAGCGAGACGACGCCCACCTCGGTCGTACCGCCACCGACATCCACTACCATCGAGCCGGACGGCTCCGACACTGGAAGGCCGGCGCCGAGTGCGGCGGCCATCGGCTCTTCAATCAGGTAGACCTGGCTGGCGCCAGCGGCCTGCGCGGATTCTTGAATTGCGCGCCGCTCGACCTGGGTCGAGCCGCACGGCACGGAGATGATGATACGCGGCGACGGCCGAAGCAGTTTGGTGTCGTGCACCGTCTTGATGAACTGCTTGAGCATCTGCTCGGTGACGGTGAAGTCGGCGATCACGCCGTCTTTCATCGGGCGGATGGCCTCGATGTTACCCGGCACCTTGCCCAGCATCTGCTTGGCATCCTTGCCGACAGCCTGGATGGTTTTCTTGGGATTGATACCCCCCTGCTGGCGAATTGCGACTACGGAGGGTTCATCAAGGACGATGCCCCTGTCGCGCATGTAGATCAGGGTGTTGGCCGTGCCGAGGTCGATCGCGAGATCGTTGGAGAAGTAGCTGCGGAGAAATCCAAACATCAGGAATCTTTCTTCTGGTAGTTCGCAAGTACGCGAAACGGCGGGCGCAAGAAGTGGCGCCAACCATGATTTTCATAGCGACGCATGGTATGGAGGCTTCACGCGTCACGTGGTGCTGGCTTCGGTGTCATTGCCAGCGCGCTGTCAGTCGATAAGAGCGATCGAACTCAGGTGGCCCGCCAAGGGGTGTCTGGCTTGCTGGCGGAATCGGCCATCACACGAGTCGTCGAGTAGACCACTTATTGAACTGCGCAAAAGCAGCATCGGAATCACAAAAGCCTCACGAAGTCTGATCGGAGATACTGTGGCCCGATACCTGCGAGTGACGTGAACCACTCGCGTCGCGCTTGAGCGGCAGGCAGGAATATCAGCGGAAGCGAATGATACCGTATGACTCTCTCCGATTCCCGCGTCAAACCGCGCGGACTTCGGGAACGGCAATCCTTGCCAGAGGCGACGTGATCGAGCAACAGCCATTCAGGCCGCATTTTCCTGGCTTGCCCGAACGCAGAGCGGCCGGATCTGGCGCTCCCCAAACCCAGGCGCTGCAGCGCGCCAGTGCTGGCGACCCGGCGGGTCCGGCTGTCAGTGCTGAAGCCAAGGGTGGTGTTGTCGTCCATTGCCAGCGAACCGGTATCCAGCGTCTGGTTGTGACCGAGATTCAGCCGTCCCTGTTGCAGCGCCGTGCCGCCCGTGCAGGTGTTGGCACCGTATGGCTGCTCCTTGCCGTGTGGTGTCTGCCGGACTTAAGATGATTTCGTATGGGGTTGGCGGCATTGGAGGCGCCCTGGTAGTACTCGCGCTTTTTCAACTATATGAAGGGCACCAGGCGCGCAGGCCCCAACGCGGCCCGGTACCAGTATTCCTACAATCCGCAGGAGCGCTCATGCTTTCAGATCTTCTGATGCACTTGCCGAGATCCAAGGCGACCGTCGTGTTACTGGCGGTGGTATCGGCCGCGGCAGTTGCAGCACCGCAGACGAGCAGTCGGTCGCAGAGTCTTAGTACCCAACGCGGCATCAGCGACGGACAGAGCGGTGGCACCGAGTTGCAAACCGGGCCGCTTTTGCATCAGCCCATTGTCGGGGCGCAGCCGATTGCGACACCCCAGGAACTGCCTCCCAATGGATCGACGCCATACCCGTACATTATTGCCCCGTATATCCAGGTCCCCGGCGCTATCCCCACTCCTCATCCGCAGCCACGTCCCCGACCGATGCCGCATTAGAATTTGTGACGAATACCGACGACCGCGCCAAACTGATTGTCCGAGCCACTTACCGTGCCGAAGCCGGTGCCTTGGATCGCGCCGGAACCGCCTGCGGTCAGGCCCAGGTTCGAACCATCCTTGTTCTTGGTGTAACCAAGGTTCAGGTAGGCATCGGTGCGCTTGGACAGGTTGTAGTCAACCGATGCCACGAAGCTCCACGGATCGGCCTTGGTGCCGCGGAAGTCCTGGTAGTAGGCTGCGCCGGTCAGCGATAGTGCAGGTAGTAACTGATAGCCCACGCCCAGCCAGTACAGGTTCGAGACATTGTTAGCGCCGAGGTTGCCCGGCAGCGTGGCACCGTCGAGCGCCATGGCCCAACGATAACCAGCGTACATTTTGGCCGGGCCGAAGGCATACGATCCAGCCACGCTGGCGCGGCGGATCTTGGCGCCCGTCAGGGCACCAGTCGCGGCCAGGCCGAGGTTGGTTTCGTCGTATATACCCCCGACGGCGAACGGACCGACAGCGTAGGTCAGGCCAGCGCTGTACTCCTGGCCAATCTTGGGGCTGCCCGGCACTTCACCAAAAGAGCCGCCACCGGTGTTCGAGCCAAAGCTATACAGGGCTCTGGCGGTCAGGCCACCGAAGGTGCCGGCGTACTTGACGGAGTTGTCAGCGCGGCTGGTGAACCCTGCGTCCTGGCCGATGATCGAGTAGTTCGTGGAGATCCCCATTGGGTCGAATTGCAGGCCGAAGTCATAGAGCGGGGTCTGTTGACGGCCCAGGGTCAGGGTGCCCCACTGGCTTTGCAGGCCGACGTAAGCGTTACGACCGAACAGGCGGCCGCTTTGGGCCGAGGTGCCTGTATCGAGGTTAAAGCCGCTTTCCAGTACGAAGATGCCCTTCAGGCCACCGCCGAGATCCTCCACACCACGCAGGCCCCAACGGCTGCCCGACAGGTTGCCCGAGGTCAGGCGGGTCACGCTGCTGCCGCCCCCGGGTTGGTTATTTTGATATTCGAGACCAATGTCAAGGATCCCGTACAGCGTCACACTCGACTGTGCATACGCACCACCAGCGGCCAATGCAGCGACGGTGGCAATCCATTTCATCTTCATAACTCTTTCCTTGTTAGCTGATGATTGGAAACTTTGGGCTACCCCGACTGCAGGCCAACGCAATCCGTTCACGTCGATTTTGTATTATGTACCAGCGTTCGGCTAACGAAACTTGCGAACGGTGGCTTAACGAACCTTCGAACAGTTCTTTGGAACGGGCCGGTACGCATGCCAAAGTCCCTCCCGCATCACGCAATGCCACAGAACTCGCGTCGGTACTGTTCTGGCGTGGTGCCCGCCTCTCGCTGGAACATCGCGATAAAGGCCGAGGCGGTGCTGTAGCCGAGATCGAAGGCGATTTCCTGCACGCCGCGGCCCGTTTCCAAGGCATCGATGGCGCGCAGAAAGCGCAGGCGCTGACGCCAGTCGCCGAACGACATGCCGAGTTCGTGCTGGCACCGGCGGGCTAGCGTCCGTTCGGTCATGTGCACGCTGGCGGCCCAGTCGGCCAGCGTGCGGTGGTCGCCGGGATCCGCCTGCAACGCTTCAAGCACGGCAATCAAGGCAGGCGTGGCTGCCGCCGGCAGATAGCAACGCTGCACCGATGCCTGCGCGAGCTGATCGACCACCACGTGCGCGAGCCGCAGGTCGGCCGGCGTGCGCGGTACATGCATGTCGCGCGCGGCGAAGTCAGCCAGTACGCTCCTGAT
This sequence comes from Cupriavidus sp. 05N39, assembly GCF_056397325.1. Classification (NCBI taxonomy): domain Bacteria; kingdom Pseudomonadati; phylum Pseudomonadota; class Betaproteobacteria; order Burkholderiales; family Burkholderiaceae; genus Cupriavidus; species Cupriavidus sp. 05N39. Next base: position 22,069 of record NZ_JBFTNE010000035.1, on the reverse strand, counting down.
GATTGGGCTGATGCGCACGGTGCAGGCTTCGGCCGGCAGTTGCGCGCACAAGCCTGGTTCTATGTAGATCGAGCGGTAGACGATCGCGTGCCGCAAGGTGCAGCTATGCACCACCGCCGGCGGGATCCACACCGCATACTGCGGCGGCGAAAGCAGCCGCAGCCCGTCGGTTTCCATCTGCATCGTGCCGTGCGCCGCGTAGTTCAGGTGGCCCCAGCTATGGCTATGCGCCGCGGCCTGCGTGTCAGCTCCGAATTCGTCGTAGCGGAAATAGAAAGGACCGTCCATCCCTTCGACGTCCTGGATTGGCAAGTAGCGCCGTTTGTCGGGCATGGTTCGTCGGGTTCGTGTGGTTTGTGGCGAGAAGAGTCCGGAAACCCGGATTGGATGTCATAATTCAGCTATATGCCTTAACGCGGACGCATGCATGATAGCCCTGCACTCGTACTAAGGAAAACCTTCATGTGGCAATACGCGTTTCCGCTACTGGCCGTCGTGATCTGGTCCGGTAATACCGTCGTCAGCAAGATGGCGGCCGGCGCCATCGCACCGGCCGAAATCAGTTTCTACCGCTGGCTGCTGGCCGCCCTGCTTTTCACGCCGCTGGCGTTGCGCCCGGTGCTGCGCAACTGGCCGGCGATCCGGCCGCGATGCGGGCGGATCGCGGTACTGGGCCTGCTCGGCATGGTGGCCTATCAGTGCCTGGCTTATTACGCGGCCTACATGACCACGGCCACGCACATGGGCATCATCGGCTCGCTCACGCCGATGATGGTGCTGGCGTTGTCGATCCTGCTGCTGGGACAGCGCCTGACGGCCGGTGCCGTGGCGGGATCCCTGCTGTCGATCGCCGGCGTGCTGGTGGTGGTTTCATCCGGCGACCTCCGCGGCCTGATGGCCAGCGGCGCCAACCTGGGGGACGGACTGATGCTGCTGGCGATGCTGGCCTACGCGGTCTACGTCATCCTGCTTAAGCGCTGGAATATGAAGGACGTGCCAGCGTTGCAACTGCTCTACCTGCAAATCGTCGTAGCCGTTGTCGCCCTATTGCCGCTCTACCTGCTCACGCCCAGGATGGGCCTCTCGGCGGCCAACCTCCCGCTGGTTGGATTCGCCGGATTGATGGCGTCGATGGTCGCACCGCTGGTGTGGATGCACACGGTCGCCAGCATTGGCCCAAGCCGCGCGAGCATGTTCTTCAACCTGATCCCCTTGCTCACCGCGCTGATCGCGGCGGTGGTGATCGGGGAGTCGCTGGCGGCGTATCACGCGCTCGGCGGGGCGCTGACGGTTGCGGGCGTGCTGCTGGCCGAGTTGTGGAAGGCGCCGCCGCGGCTGGAAGCTGCGGCGCCGTGAGAGACCGCCGCACCCTCAGGCGCGCCCTGCTGCCCGCACCGAGCCGTAGCGCGCGGTCAGCCGGTCTACGGAGTGACGGAAATCGCGGATCGTTTCGTCAATGATCTGCTGAACCGGCACGACCGAATCGATTCGTCCGCATACTTGCCCCGTCAGCGGCACTGCCGCCTCCATGTCGCCGCCAAAGTAGAGCTGCTGAACGCCGGCGAATTCACTCTTGATGTTCTCCGGCAATTCCAGCTCGATCCGGGAGGTGCGCGCCGTGCGCAGCGCCCGGAGCGCCGGGCCCTTGCCGCCGCGATTGAGAAAGACGGTATCTGTCTCCTGCGCGCCGACGATGGCATTCTTCCAGTTGTCATGAACGGGCGACTCGGCCGATGTCAGCATGCGCGTGCCCATCTGTATGCCTTCCGCGCCCATCGCGAATGCCGCCGCCATCGTGGCGCCGTCGCAGAAGCCACCCGCGGCTACCACCGGGACATCGACCTTCGAGCAGACAAGCGGCAGCAACACCATGGAGGTCACGTCGCGCTGGTTCTTGAACCCACCGCCCTCGCTGCCCTCCACAATCAGGCCGTCCACGCCGGCCGCCACCGCCTTGAGGGCGCCGGCCAGGGTTGGCACCACATGAAAAACCGTGAGGCCGGCTTCCTTCAGCTCCGCGCAATAGCGTGTCGGGTCGCCAGCCGATGTTGTCACGAACCGGATCCCCTGGTCGACGACGAAACGTACGATATCGGGATCTCGCACATAAGTCAGCGCGATGTTGACCCCGAATGGCTTGTCGGTCAGTTCTCGCATCTTGCGAATCTCGCCGCGAATCGTATCCAGTTCTCCGGATGATGTCTCGATGATTCCCATCCCACCCGCGTTGGAGACCGCCGCCGCCAGTTGCGCCCTGGCGATCCACCCCATTGGGGCCTGGATTATCGGATGCTGGACGCCCAGCATCTCGGTCACGCGATTCGTTATCGTCATGGCTTTGTCTCCGCTCTACTCTGGTAATACTGCACGGACGCGCTGCGCCCTCTTCACGCCGGAAAAACTTGTGGCGCGATAGCGCGTTCCGCATTCGGGAATGAAACCTGGCCGTAGAGATTAGGGGCACGCCGATACACCGTCCAATGATTGTTTTGAATAGGTATTCATGCACTCCGGACATGGTGTCTCCATAATTCTCCGCCTGCGGCCAGCGCCGGCAATGCCCCGAGCCGTTGACCAGCCGCAAGATCATTCAGATCATGCACCGAAAATGTTCACATCAGCGGCCAGTGTTCCGTGGCAAGCTGGGCAGACCACACTGTTGCCACCTGCCCAGGCTTGAGGAGCCCTGAATGGAATCTATCGACCGCCAGTCTTCGTCGCAACGCTTCCTGACCCGTCTCGGCGCGGTATTGGTCGTGCTGGCCGTTGCCGCATGTGCCGGCCCCGGAACGCCCGCCGCCGGATCGGCAAGCCCTGCGCCGGCCGGCACAGCAAGCGCGACAAGCGCCGCGGACCCGCTGCCCTCCTGGCAGGACGGCGCGGCCAGGCAGACCATCCTTAAGTTCGTGGCCAGCGTCACCCGCGAAGGCTCGCCCACTTATGTGCCGCCGGCCGAACGGATCGCCACGTTTGACAACGACGGCACGCTATGGAGCGAGCAGCCGCTGTATTTCCAGTTCCTGTTCCTGATCGAACAAGTCAAGTTGGCGGCACCGAAGCATCCTGAGTGGAAGAACAACCCGGCCTTCAAGGCGCTGGTGGCGAACGACCAGGCAGCGCTGGCCAAGCACCAGAAAGAACTGCTGGCGCTGATCGCGGTCGCAAATAGCGGCATGACCGTGGAGGCCTACGACGAGACCATCCGCGCCTGGCTGGTCACGGCAAAGCATCCCAGGTTCCAGCGTCTCTTCACCGATCTTGTCTATCAGCCGCAGCTTGAGTTATTGGCCTACCTGCGCGCCAATGGCTTCAAGACATTCATCGTCTCCGGCGGCACGATCGAGTTCATGCGCCCCTGGTCCGAGAAGGTGTATGGAATCCCGCCCGAGCAAGTGATCGGTTCCAGCCAGGTCGTGACGTATCAGCTGCAAAATGGCAAACCTGCCCTGGTGCGCCAGCCAAAGCTCGATTTCATCGACGACGGCCCCGGCAAGCCGGTGGGCATCTACCGGGGGATCGGCCGCCGGCCGATCCTGGCATTCGGCAACTCCGACGGCGACCTGCAGATGCTGCAGTACGTGGTGGCCGGCAGCGGCGCCCGCCTGGCGTTGCTCGTGCATCACGACGATGCCGAGCGGGAGTTCGCCTACGACCGCCAGTCGAAGGTCGGCAAGCTGGACAAGGCCTGGGACGAGGCCGTCGCCAAGGGCTGGACGGTCGTGAGCATGAAGCGGGACTGGAAGCAGGTGTATCCGGCGGCGCCGCGATAGGCTCTCCCAACTACAACGGCTGGCGTGAAACGGCGCGGTTGTCCATGGCCGCCCGTACAGCATGGCAATGGCGCACGAGATTCGGTTGCGATAAGACAAATAGCTTGAGAGGCGTATCTATGTCATAGAAGACGATGTTCGCCACAAAGCCGTAGACGCCAGCGTCGATACTGTTCGGATCAGGACCGAAAAGAAAACCCCGATCACCGGTCATGTTGGCCACCACCTGCAGGTCGGCGATGCCACGGGCGTAGACCTCCTTGGGGGAGAAGCGGCCGATTCCCTGATAGTGGTATCGATCGAAGTTGTATTTCCTTGCGGCCTCGAGGTCGTCCGCCGCGATCTCCGGATGCGTCCTGAGGAGCGCGTCCCGAAAGGCTGTCCAGAAGCGCGGATCGCGCCACCGCGAGTAAGACATGACCCAGTAGAGATCATCCAGCGCGCGCCGGACAAGAAGATCCAGGTCGCGCTGAAAGGGGGTCAGCGCATCGTCGATGGGCAAGCGATACTTGCGCTTTAAATGGGACACGATGGCATCGCTGTCGCCTATCGACTGCCCGCCATCGTCGACATACGGGAGCTGGCCGCGCGGCGCCGCTTTCGCATCCAGGGTGTGGCGATGCTCRAAAGGCAGGCCGCACAGTTTCAGGAATGCGAATACCTTCAGGCCGTATGGATTGTTGTCTTCAAGGCCAAACAGATCCGGATAGGAAAAAAGTGTGATCATGCCGGCCTCCCCTGCAGATGGCCCGGGCTCTCTACACCAGCCAGGCTCTGATGATTCCGCATGCCGCGCGGGGGACGCCGGGAAGCGGATTGCCCGCCTCCCAGGCTAGCCGCAGCGTTTCAATGCTCTGCTTCGGACTGGACCGCGCCGATGGAGGCCATGACAACGCGACGCGCGTCGAACTCCTCGGCAATCTTCTGATCCTGCGCGAACTGCGCTTCCACGTCGACATTGGCAAACTCGATAGCGCCCATGTCGGCAAATGCACTTTGCACGCGCGGGCTCCACAGGCCGATATCCTTGACTGTGGGGACGATGCGGCTGAACAGCCGCTGGCGGAATTGCCGCATGGTTTCGGACTCCCGCACTGCTTTGGCGCACTCCTCCTCCGGCAGCCCGAGGCGGCCCCAGACTTCCTTCTGGTCGAAGCGGTCGCGCATCATGTAGCAAGCCTCGATCACAAAGTCCTCGCGCTCCTTGCGCTCGGCCTCCGTCACCTGCGGATAGAAACCGCGCAGCGCAGTGCGGCCGAATGCAACGTGGCGCGCCTCGTCCTGCATCACGTAGGCGTTGATCGATGCGGCCAGCGGATTCTTGGAGAAGTCGCGAATGCGCTGGAACGCGGCCAGCGCAAGCCCCTCCACCAGCACCTGCATGCCCAGATAGCAGAAGTCCCAGCGCGAATCGGTCAGGATGCTCTCAAGCAAGGATTTGAGTCCCGGCGTGATGGGATAGAGGATGCCGACCTTCTCGTGCAGCAGGCGCGAATAGGCCTCCACGTGACGTGCTTCGTCCACGGTCTGCGTGGCGGCATAGAACTTGGCATCCATGTCCGGGACCATCTGCACGATCCGCGCCGAAACCATCAGGGCGCCCTGCTCGCCATGCAGGAACTGCGACAGCGAATGCGCCTGCTGGTGGCGGCGCACTTCGATGCGGTCGTGCTTGCCCATCTTTTCCCAGAGCGGCGTGCCGTAGATCGGGATCATCCGGTCATCGAGTTCCTGCGGGTTCTCGGGATCGAGTTCCTGCGACCAGTCGATCCGGTCGGTGGCGTTCCATTGCTGCTTCTTGCTGGTTTCATAGAGCTGCAGCAGTTTGGAATTCTCGTTGTCGTATTCCCAGTTGAACTCGGTGGCAACCTGGCTGCCGATCGACCAGCCCGTCTGTACCACCGGCAGCGTGTAACGATGAACGGATGACATGCAATCTCCTTTGGCGCTCATGGGTTTCGACCGGTCTCCATGCCTGCTTAGCCGGAGTTGGGACCTGTCTTGAATTTGCGTTGGCTTCCGGCTATAAACAGAATCATAATTCTCTTTCTTGTTAATTCAAGGACCCGGCACAGGGTCCGGAGAAGCCGGGAGACATTGATGCAGTTCCACAATCTGACTGTCGCGCAGGTCACTCGGGAGACCGAAGATGCTTGCTCCTACACGCTTTCGATCCCCGACGCGCTGCAGCAATCTTTCGCCTACCGTGCCGGGCAGCACCTCACCTTCCGGGTAAACGTGGATGGGGAAATACTGCTGCGGAGCTACTCGCTTTCCAGCTCGCCTGAAGCGGGAGGCCTGCCGGTTGTCACGGTCAAGCGCATCCCCGATGGCCGCGTGTCGGGATGGTTTCATGGCCATGTCCGGGCCGGAACCCGGCTGGAGGTGAGCGCGCCGGCTGGCCGCTTCGTCTGCGAGAACATGGACGCCCCGCTCGTCTTCTGCGCGGCGGGCAGCGGCATTACGCCGGTCCTCTCGATGATCCGGTCGGCGCTGGCATCCACGCGCCGCAGGATGACGCTCTTCTACGCCAACCGAGATACGCGCAGCACGATCTTCGCGGCGGAGATTGCCGCCCTGGCGCGGGGCAATCCGGATCGCCTCGCTGTGCATATGCACTGCGACGATGCCGATGGCTTTCCCGAGCGCGGCAAGATTGCCGCCCTGCTCTCGTCCGTTGCGCAATGCCAGCTCTATCTGTGCGGGCCGGGGCCATTCATGCAGACCGTACTGGAAGCGGCCGAGGCGGCCGGGATGGCGCGCGGGCGCGTGCATCTGGAGCGATTCGACGCTCCCATGCCGGAGCCTGAGGCTGGCTCGGCGATCCGTGCGGCATTGCCGGCGGCAACCAGCGCGGTGGCTTGCGATGCCAAGGTAATCCTCGGCGGCGCACTGCATGTCGTGCGTGTCGCCAGCGGCCAGTCACTGCTGCAAGCYGCGCTCGCCTGCGGCGTGGATGCGCCCTATGCTTGCGAGGAGGGCTATTGCGGATCGTGCGCGGCCAAGTGCATCGATGGCGCGGTGGTTCATGAGCGCAACGATGTCTTCGGCGCCGACGAGCTTGCTGCCGGCTGGATCCTGACTTGCCAGGCGCGTCCGCGCCAGGAGCGGCCGGTCGCAATCACCTATGACGTATGACAGCAGAAACCACCATCCCGGCGGACACTGCGGCGACCACGTTGCGCGCCGGGCTGAAACAACCCCGTCAGGAACGCAGCGAAGCCACCCTCAAGGCCATGCTGGCGGCCGGCCGGACGCTGATCAACGAGGCCGGCAGCCTGACCGGGTTTTCCCTCGCCGATCTCGTGCGCGCCGCTTCCACCTCGATCGGGGCCTTCTATGCCCGGTTTCCGGACAAGGAGACCTTCTGCGCGCTGGTGCTGGAAGACACACTGGCTGAATTGCGAGCCGAGCTGGACTATTCGCTGGCCACGGACCCGACCTGGAACGCAGGGCCCGCTGCCGCGATCTGCGGCCGTATCGTTGGTTTCTATGTCGGCCTGTTCCGCAGGCATCGCGGCCTGTTTGCGGCCTACATGCGGCATAGCCCTGCGCAGAATCCCCTGTGGCAACCTATCCGCGAGGCCAACCGGCGGATCCTGGACGCCATGGTGCCGCGCCTGGCCAGCCAGGTTGCCGCCGGGCGCTTTACCGGACCCGACGGCGAGACCCGGATCGCGGTGCAACTCGTGATCAGCGCGCTGACCAGCATCGTGCTGCATGCGCCCAGCGGCCTGGCCCTGGACGATCCGCGGCTGGAGCAACGGCTCACGGCGATGCTGTATTGCTATCTATCCTCGCCTGCGGCCGGCGACGCATAGGCGCGCTAACCCTCCGGCAACAGCAGGTAGCGCCTCATCATCCTGACGAGATGGGTTTCCAGCTTGCGTCCTTCGAGATGCAACGGGCCCGGATCGTTGAGCAATATATTGGCCAGCGTGCCCACCAGGAATTGAATGGCGACCCGTACCTCGAAGGTGGCATGGGCCGGCCGCGGCGAATCAAGCTGGCTGGCCAGCAACGGCACAAGCAAGTCCTGCACGCGCCGGTTGGCTTGCCGCATGGGATTGTCCCCGCTGCCTGTGGCCGAGTAATGCCGCAGGAATCCCTTGAAGAGGCCACGGTTCTGCCGGAACCGGCCGACGTAGATGCGCACGATGCGCTCGACGATGGCGGATGCCGGGCCAGTTTGCCAGACCGGATCCTCCGCGATCGATTGCCGGGTGATCGCTTCGGCTTCGGCCAGCGCGGCCTCGAGCATGAATGCGAGGAAAGCCTCCTTGTCCTTGAAGCGCGCGTAGAAGGCACCAATCGATGTGTTTGCCGCGCCGACCACGTCGTTCAGCGAAATCTCATCCAGATTGCCGCGCTGCTCGGCAAGCGCACGGCCGGCCTTGACCATCTTGTCGAGGTTTTGCTCGCTGCGCGACTGGCGCGGGGGGCGCATGGCGGGTGGCTGCTCCGTGCCTGCCGCGAGTGCCTTCGCCGAACGGCGCGCGGGCGCCCCCTTGCGAGCGGACGTGCTTGCCCGGCCTGGCGGCCGGGTCGCGGGCTTGCGGATCGTTGGCATGACGGCGGAACTCTCGATGAGCGACAAAGAGCCGCATTATGCGACATGTGCCACCCGGCTCTTGAGAATCCCATGACGGGTGCCGTGATCCCGGCAAGGTCCCCGCGCGAGTCCTATTCCACTTTCGCCCAGCCGGCATCCGGTACGAATGTCCCCATCGCTTTGGCCCGCGACGCCGTGCCGGCGCCAAGGTCCCGCGCATAGACCGTACCGCTGCTGTCGAGCGCGAATGTGTGCGCGCCAGTCTTTCCATACGCCACCGGCCAGGCAAGGAACACATACTTTGCGTCGCTGCCCTTGCCCGGCGGGACGATACGGTAATGGTAGCCATGGAACGCTTCCGCGGCGGGCGTATCCGCCCCCATCACCAGGGCATCAGGCCCGAGCGGACTCTTGTCGCCCTCGGAGTCCGCTGGCCAATACAGCCCGTCGGTCTTACCGGCCCGGCTTACCAGGCGCTTGGCATAGGCGCCGTTACCGACCTCCGTGGCGTATTGCTGCTGGGCTTCGGCCAGTTGGCGAAGCATGGCAATGGTTTCCAGCTCGTTGCGGCCGAGACGCCGGGCGCGGAGTTCCTGCTGGCCGGCACGCAGGTCAAACTTCCAGCCATCGCCGGATTTGACCATGGGAATCGGAAACGACCAGCCACTCTCGCCCACGACGAGACTGGCCCGGTTGTCGCCGGTCTTCTCGATCTGATGTTGCCTGGCCCAGGCGGCCAGGAAAGCATAGATGTCATCGCGATGCACGCCACCCTCCGGTATCAAGAACGGATATTGCGGGCCCAACACCTGCTTGAGCGCATCATTGTCACTACTCGAGATGGCATCGACCAAGGCATTCGCCGCCGCCTCCGGCGTGGGATATGCATGCTGGGCAAAGACCGGGGCGGCGATCGCGAGCGCTGCCGCGGCCACCAGGACGCGCAGCCCACGCGCGGTTCGGGCACCTACGAAGTTGCGTATCATGCTTATCTCCGACCATGGCCGCCAAATCCACCACCACCGCCAGGGTGGCCCCCTCCCCCTCCACCACCGCGCTGGGGTGCCGCCGCCCTGGGCTGGCCCGGATCGCGGGCCGCGGCCCTGGGTGCGGCCTGTTGCCGCGCGCCGCCGCTATCCCTGGCCGCGCGCTGCGATTGCTGCCTCACCTTGTCGCCATTGCCCGCATCGCGCAACGCGCTGTCTCGATTGGCATCGCGCGAGCGGTTGCGTGCATCGGCGTGGTCGGCCCGTTGCCGGTCGGCGCCGGCTGGGTTGCGTTGCTCGCCGGCCGCGCCGCGCGCTGCCGCGCGGTTTTCTCCCGCACCACCATGGCCGGGGATGGATTGCCCGGTACGGCTCTCCATCGACTGGGCTGCGCGGTCGCGGGCCGCATCCCGGGAGCCCGGCGCGGGTGCGGCTCTTTGCGCGCCCTGTTGCCGGCTGGAAAGCCCGGCCTGGCGCTGCTGGTCGTAGCGGCTGCTCACGTTCGGGTTGTTGTACGGGACATTGCCGCGGTGCGCCGGATTGTGTTGCCAGTTGGTATTGGCGCTATTGACGTTGAGCCGGTTGTTGACATTGACGTTGTTATAGCGATTGACGTTGATATTCACGTCATGGTTGTTCCAGTTGAATCCGCCCCACATCGAGTTTACCGCCGCAACGCCAAGACCAAACCCGATCCCGGCGACCATGGCCGAGGCAAACGTTGAGCCGGGAGGCGGGGGGTAATAGGCGGGTGGATAGGCCGGATAGGGCCATGCGCCATAAACCACGGTGGGGTTATAGGCAGGTACGTACACCACCTGCGGATTCGCCGGCTCAATCTGCACCACCGTGGTGCCGCCGGTGGTCTGCGTCACCACCTTCTGCTGCTCGGTCGTCTTCAGGCTGCCCGCCTTTTGCGCTTGCACACGCAAGCGCTGCACGGAATCCATCACGTCATTGGGCTGGTCGAGAAAGGCGTTGCCGATCGACTGCACCCACTGTGGCTGCCTGCCCATCAGGTCCAGCACCGAAGGGAATGCCGCCAGCGATTGCACGCTGGGATCCCAGGGCTCCCCGGCCACGGCTTTGGTGGCCGCATCCCCGGAGAGGCTGGGGTTTGATTTCGACCATGCCGCTGCCGCCGCCACGTCTTCCGGGTAGGTCGCCGCCATCAGCACCTGGGAAAGCAAGGCGTCAGGGTAAAGGGCAATCGGCGCCATGAGCTGGTCCAGTTGTCCGTGATCGAGCTTGGACTGCGCCAGCGAAGCGCCGGCCGGGATCAGCAGAAGCAGCCCAAGCCACCAGGTGGCCAACACTCTCAAGCGACGCATTTTTGCCTCTCCACGAAAAGACAGGCATCGGCTCAATCAACACGCTGGCGCCCAGCGGCTTTCCTGGATGCCCGGCCAGTCTGCACAATATGCGACGGCTAACAGGCGTGGCAATTCAAAATCTCTTTGGTCCACCTTAAACAAAATAGGAAAACAGATGGACAGAAATGCAGAGCATTCCGCGGATGCAAGTGGCATCGAAACAATTCATGTAGGCGCAAAAGGAAATTGAACGTACCTGAGCCGTTATACCGTCATCATTGACGTCTACGTTATATCTTGGGGGGGAACGAGCCCAGGCTCCCCATGGCCATCGGCGTTGGCCGTGCCGTCTCGATCCGGGCCATTGCGCAAGAGTTGGAACGAAGGTGTTGAGATGAAGCACTATCCGCTCGAATCGCGTTTCGCCATGCAACGGCGTAGCCGATCCTGGCCCCTCGGCGCGGCTTTCCGCAGCCGGATCGCCATTGGCGCGTTGATGCTTGCGCCTGCGCTGGCTGGCGCCCAGGGCGCCCCCGACTTTAGTTTCCTGAACGCCAGCGTGCAGAAGCGCGCCAACGGCGTGCTGTCGCTAATGTCTTATTCCGTGGTGCCGGACCTGACTTCCAGTTCGTTGTCGATCAACAACGCCAGCTCCGGCAACCCCGGCATCGTGATGTCGCAGCTAGGCGGCGGCGCGACCATGAGCAAGTCATTTCCAATCTACCTCGAGGGCGCTATCGCCTATAGCCGGTACGATCCCCAGTTCGTTGCGTCCAATGGAACAGAATCGAGATCCGTGCCGGCCAAGTGGAACACGGTCTCCGCCACCGGCGGGATTGGTTGGGATTTCCCCCTGACGGAGAACAAGGAACTGGTGTTCCGGCCCATCTTCAACTTCTCCCTGGGTTATGTAGCCAGCGATCTCTCGGTGGCCAAGTTTGTCACGGAGCGCATCACCGACCGGCAGATCAACTTCCTGGACCACGGCACCCTGAACGCCTACGGGCTAGGCGGCTCGGTCATGCTGGACTGGGAGCACTACCGGGAAACCCACGAGATCGACCTCGAGTTGCGATACACCAATATCCATCTCCAGAGCTTCGGCGGCAGTTCGGAAGCCGTGCAGGGATCGGCCTCTGCCCAGACCGCCAACCTGTACGCGCGCTGGCGCGCGCCCACGGGGCTGCGCGCCCTGGACCGGCCCGTGCGCTATGTACTGGAACTTTCGCACTCGCGCTATCTTGGCAGCCAGTCCGAAATCCTCGGATTCACCAACCTGACGACCCTGGGCACGGGCCTGGAACTCGATACCAGCGCGCATGAAGTGTTCGTGACGCGCATACGCGCCGTGGTGCGCTACGTATTCGGCAACAACGTATCGGGCGTCTCGCTGGGGCTGGCCGCCAGCTTCTAGCGCCGCGGCAGTCAGGCGACGACCGGGACTCTCCCGCGTTGAAGTCCTAATATCGCGCGTCGAAAAATGTGAATTCCGCTTGGCTGGCCGCGGACTTACGCTAACTGGAAATGATCAGGATCAGGACCGCGCCTGCGCGCTGGAATGAGATCTGGACCTGCTGCGATCCATTGAGGGCCTGCCGTGGCAATGCGCGATTGGTTTAAGTTGTTGAACAGCCTGATCTGGGTGATCCTCGCCGCGGCCTGCGGGACGCTCCATGCGCAAAGCGCCCCGCAGGATTCCGGCGCCATTGAACGACCGGCGGTACCTACGGTAACCCTGCTGGACCGCCCCATCGCCTCGTTCCGCGCAACCCTGGCCGGCGTGCCGCCCGAGGCCCGGCGCGAGCGTGCCGAGGCCAACCTCGCCAGCCTGACACGTGCCGAACTCGCCCTGCCTGTCCAATGGGTATCCAACAGACTGGACGGCGAAGACGGCGTGGCCTTTCGCATCGGCAACCGGCTTGTGTTTTCGTACGTCGAACATGACCGCGAGCCGCGGCGATACCACGGCCTTTGATGCCGACGTACGCCAGATCGCCGAGCGCCTGCAACAGGCCATGACCGCGCGGCGCGACCAGATGCGCTGGCCGGTGCTGATACGGGGCGTAGCGCTGACATTGCTGGCCAGCGCGCTTCTTGGGCTGCTGAGCTGGGCGATTGCGCGCCTGCGCGCCTAGGCCTATGCCTCCATGCAGCGGATCATAGAGGCACACCTGCTCAGCCGCACCTCCCGTGGCTTCGACTGGACGGGATCGGCTTATCAGCTGGCACGGCAACTGGTTCAGCTGATCGCACTCTTCCTTTTCATGCTGCTGCTCTACCTGTGGCTGATCTTCGTGCTGGAGCAGTTCCCTGCGTCGCAGCCGATGGGAACCCGACTGGGTGCGATGCTRTTTGGCTTGCTCACCCGCATTGCGCTGAGCGGCATCCAGGCGTTGCCGGGCATCATCACCGCGATTGTGATCCTGCTGATCACGCGCGCCGTGCATGCCATGGTGAACAACATCTTCGAAGCTGCGCAGCGGGGCAGGCTGGAGCTAACCGGCATGCATCGCGAAACCGCGGGCGCCACGCGCCGTGTCGTGGTGCTGCTGGTGTGGGCACTGGGCTTCGTCTTCGCGTACCCTTACCTGCCTGGCTCGCAGAGCGACGTCTTCAAGGGCCTGAGCGTGCTGTTCGGCTTCATGATCACGCTGGGATCGGCGGGCATCGTCAATCAACTGATGAGCGGCATGGTGGTGGTCTACTCGCGCGCGCTCAAGCGCGGCGACTTCGTCACGCTGGGGGAAAACACCGGCACGGTGATGTCGCTCGATACGCTATCGGTCAAGCTGGTCAACGTGCGCAATGAAGAGATCACCATTCCCAATGCCGTCGTGGTGGCCTCTCCCATCGTCAACTATTCGCGCCATGCCACGGACCGTGGCGCCCTGGTTGCAACCACCGTCACCATCGGCTATGACACGCCATGGCGGCAGGTCCACGCCATGCTGCTGGCGGCGGCATCGCGCATGCGGCATGTCGCCATGGTGCCCACGCCGTTCGTGCTCCAGCGGGCGCTGTCCGACTATTACGTGGAGTACGAGCTGATGGTGGCCATCGACGATCCCGCTTTACGCCCGCAGGCGCTGTCGTCCCTGCACGCCGAGATCCAGGACGAATTCAACCGCAACGGGGTGCAGATCATGTCGCTGCACTTCATGGCCCAGCCAGCGGAGCCGGTAGTGGTCAAACCCGGGCAATGGCGAGGCCAGGATCAAGGCGGCCCGGCGTAGTCGCGGCACCCTTTTCGGCACGCTCGGACAGAGCCCCTGGTGCGTGCCACCGCCCTCGCCTCGCTGGCTATATGTTGACCTCACTGGCGACCCGGCTGATGCACGCGATGGCATGTTGCGCCATGGGCGACGGCGTGCGGTTGCGAAGGCTCACGACACCCATCTCGGAGTACAGCGCCGGCAGTCCCAGGATATGCAACGGGAGCAGCGCGCCGGCATCGATATCGGCCTGCACCGACGTCAGCGTCGCGGCCAGGACGGTGTCAGTGGACAAGGCCACGGACCGGAGGATGGTGAAGTCGTCGCACTCAAGCGCAAGCGGGGCTTCCTGGCCCGCCGGCAATCCAAGCACCCTTGCCAGTTCGGCCTTCACGATGCGCGGTACTTTCGTGGCCGCGACACCGTAGTGCCAGGCCTCGGTCAATGTGCACTGACGCGAGGCCAGCGGATGCGATGCACGAACGTAGAAGCCGCCGCGCTGGGCGCCCACCGGCCGGATCTCCAGAGCCGCATCTTCCGGCAAATCCCGCACGTCCGCGACAAAGAACTCGATATCCTCCGCGCGCAAGCGTTCCAGCAACTGCTTCCAGTTGCTCTCCTCGACGCGCAAGGCAACCCTGGGATAGAGGCGGCGCAATTCGGACAACGCCCGTGGCATGAGGGTGGCGGCCGGGAATGGTCCGGCCCCGAAGGCGGTATCGCCCAGCCGGCTGTCGCGATAAAGATCGACATCGCGCTGCAGGCAGCGCGCATCGAACAGCAGCCTGCGCGCCCGTTCGATCACGAACTCGCCCGCCGGAGTCGGCCTGACCTCGCCCACGTCACGGTCGAACAGGCGGATGCCGAGATCGCTTTCGATGGCCTGGATGCTGCGGCTGAAGGCCGGCTGGCTGAGGTGGACCCGCTCGGCCGCCCGCGCGAAATGCAGTGCATCGGCGAGCGCCAGGACATGGCTGAGACGGCGAAGGTCCATCATGTTGCGTTGCTCCTGACGCATTGGAACGTTGCATAGTATGCATTGGACGCATTACCCCGGCAAGCCTAAAGTCGTTCGGACCTGATGGCGCCAGAAGGCCTGGACCGTTCAGACCATAGAGCAAGATCGGAGACACCCCCCAATGAGTATGCAACTACAGAACATGCTGATCGCGGTCGTCATGCTCGGCTTTGCCGGCATGGAGTTTGTTACGCGCCGCTACCAGACGAGCGTCAACGCCACCCAGGACGACACCAGGCTGGAACTGGCCATGTTCCTGAGCCTGATCGCCATCACGCAGCCCCTGGTCCTGCTCGTCACGGGCGAGCTTTGCGCCTGGCTCATGCCGGAGCAGCGAGGGGCGTGGGCGAACCTGCCGTGGTGGGCCATGGCCGCGATCCTGCTGGTTTGCGACGACATGACCCAGTACTGGTGGCACCGCATATCGCATTCGCCGCTGCTGTGGCCCTTGCACCGCGCGCACCATACCGCGCAGTACATGAGCATCCGCGTGACGTACCGCAACAACTTCTTCTACTACCTGATGATGCCGGGGCTGTGGATTGCCGGTGTCCTGCTCTACCTGGGCTTTGCCAAGGTCTATGGTGCGTACCTTGTCATCAAGCTGACGGTGATCCTTGGGGCGCACAGCGCATGGCGCTGGGACGAGCCCTTGTACCGGATCCGCGCATTGCGCCCGCTGATGTGGATCCTGGAGCGGACCATCTCGACGCCTGCCACGCACTGGGCGCACCACGCGATCACCAACGACGATGGGATCGGGCATTACAAGGGCAACTTCGGCAATCTCCTGTTTTTCTGGGACATCCTCTTCGGCTCGGCGCACATCACGCGCAAATACCCAGCGGGGATTGGCTTGCAGGACGACCGGCTGTTCGGGCAGGAGCGCTGGTACATCCAGATGTTCTACCCACTGGTCCAGTCGCGTCGAGAGCATTCGGCGCTGCGCTTCGGGGGGCGCGCTTATGTGGAACCGGAAGCGGACGCCGATGCGGCCCCGCAAGGCACGGAACAGCGGAGGTCGGCATGAACGACCGCACGCTGACAGAGCAACTGGCTGAGCAAGCCATCGTTAGCGCCCGCATGGAGTCGGTGTTCGAGGCACAACGCCACGCCTTCCTGCAAAACCCCTGCCCCGATGCCGGGCAGCGGCGCCAGCACCTGCGCGCGCTCAAGAGGCAACTCCTGCGATACCAGGACGTGCTCGCCGAGGCGATCGACCGGGATTTCGGCGAGCGTTCCCTCGCGGAAACAAAGATGCTGGAAGTGCTGCCGACCACGCTGGAGATCAATCACGCGATCTCGCATGTGCGCCGCTGGATGCGTGCAAGCCGCCGCCGGCCGGAACTGCTTTTTGCCAGCAACAGCCTGCGCGTGACTTACCAGCCCAAGGGCGTCGTCGGCGTGATTGCCACCTGGAATTTCCCGGTCTACCTGTCGCTGGGGCCGCTGGTGGCGGCGCTGGCAGCGGGCAACCGCGTCATGATCAAGATGCCGGAGACCACGCCGGCAACCAACGCCACGCTCAGGCAGATGTTGGGCGAGGTCTTCGCCGAAGACCACGTGGCGCTGGTCGGCGGCGAACTCGCGGACCCAGGCGCCTTCACCGCCCTGCCATTCAACCATATCGTCTTCACCGGTTCGCCGGCGGTGGGCCGTATCGTCATGGGCCAGGCAGCGCGCAATCTCACACCGGTCACGCTGGAGCTGGGCGGCAAGTCGCCCGCGATCGTCCTGCGCGACTATCCGGTGCGCGAGGCCGCCCGGCGCATCGCGCATGGCAAGGGCATCAACTGCGGACAGGTCTGCGTGGCTCCCGACTACGCGCTGGTGCCACGCGAGCGCGTGGACGAATTCGTCAAGGCGGTGGTCCACAGCTTCGGCGAACTCTACGGCAAGCGTACCGCGCGGAACGCGGATTACACGGCGCTGGCCAGCGACCGCCACGCTGCGCGCATCAAGGACATGCTGGAGGATGCGCGCGCCAAGGGCGCGACGGTGATCCCCTGCGGCGAGATCGGCCCCGGACGCCGCTTGCCGCTGCATGTGGTGACGAACTGCACACCGGATATGACGCTGATGCGCGAAGAGATCTTCGGGCCCGTCCTTCCGGTGGTGCCCTACGACACGCACGAGCAGGCCATCGAAATGGTGCAGCGGCAAGCGCGCCCGCTGGCTTTGTATTGCTTCAGCCATGACGCGTCCGAGCGCGGCAAGCTGCTCGCGCGCACGCATTCGGGCGGTGTCACGATCAATGACTGGGCGTGGCATGTGGTCAACCACGACGCCCCCTTCGGGGGCGTGGGCCAGTCAGGCATGGGCAATTATCACGGTGAAGAGGGCTTTCGCGAGTTGTCGCATGCGCGCACGGTATTCAAGCGGCATCGCTTCTTTCCCATCGCGCTGTTTTATCCGCCCTACGGGAACCTGGCGCAGCGCCTGACATTGAAGCTGTTTGCGGGCCACGGCGATCCGGCGGTGAAGAAGCCGTTCTGAGCGACCCAGTGAGAAACCGGAGCGGCGGCCACGCGCAAGCGATTTGGCCGCCGCGTAACGCGAGGTCGCCGGCGTCCCTGCGAACCGCCTCCCAGACGGGTCTCCGGACGCCTGCAGGCACGCCATCTTCCTCACAGGAAAGTCTCAAGAATATCCGTCGACGACCGCGCTCCCAGCGCGCTGAAGTTGGCTTTCAGCCAGCTATCGGCGCGCTCGCGCCCCAGCGTGTAGAGCTCGCGCAAGAAGTGCCAGTCAGCGTTGAATTTGCTCGATACCCCAAGCCGGGCCATCTCGGTCTCGGCATCGATGTTATGGATGAACATGCGCCGGTATTGCGCCGGATCCAGCGCGCCTTCGTCGATCAGCCGGGAGACGAACTCAATCGCGCGCATTTCCCGCATCAGCGACGAGTTGAAACTCAGCGTATTGACGCGGTCGAGGATTTCGCGTGCCGTAGTCGGCACATCGGGAATGCGGATCGGATTAATGCGGATGATCAGTACATCGCGGCTGTCGGTCTCGTAGATCAGCGGGTAGATGGGCGGGTTGCCCATGTAGCCGCCGTCCCAGTAATACTCCCCTTCGATCTCCACAGCCTGGAACAAGCTGGGCAGGCAACTCGACGCCAGCACCGCCTGGATGCCGATCTCGTGATTGGTGAACACCCGCATGCGGCCGCTCAATACATTGGTGGCGCACAGGAAGAGCCTGGGGCTGCGGCAGTTGCGCAAGATATCGAAATCGATCATCTTGACCAGCATGTCGCGCAGCGGGTTCAGATTGGACGGATTGAGCTGGTACGGAGAAAAAAAACGGGTGATATGGTCAAACAGCAGCCACCCGGGCGACAGGTTCAACCGGTCGAGCCCCAGCATCCGGTCGAACCAGGTGGGTTGCAGAGGACTCATTCGCGCGCATTCGGCGACGCYGCGCCACAACGCTTCAAGCATTTGGCGCGCCCCCTCGCGCCCGCCGCTGACAATGCCGTAGGCAAGCACGGTGGCATTGACCGCGCCGGCGCTGGTACCGCTGATGCCGTCGACCTCGATGCGGCCGTCTTCCAGCAGGCGGTCGAGCACGCCCCAACTGAACGCCCCGTGGCTGCCGCCGCCCTGCAGCGCAATATTGATGCGGCGAACCGGGGAGGATGGCGTCTGGTTGCCGCTGCCCTCCTCCGTTGCCCGGCGGCCTGGCGCCGTTCGCGGGGTCGAACGCCGGGCTCCGCTCACTGTTGCTCTGGCACGCTGGGACATGGAGGTCTCCTCGATCGATGGCGTCTGCGGCTCAATGCGGCGCCGGCCGGCCAAGCCGCCACGTCAGGTTGCGACGGGCGCGGGCTTCGCAGCGGGCCTGGAATAATTCCGTGTAATAGATGCGGGGACGGGCCAGCAGCGCATCCAGCACAGCCCGTTCGCGGGCGTCATAGACCAGATCGTCGAGATCGGGACGCTCGGCCCGCAGGCGCGCCCCGTCCTGACGAAAGCGCGTGCGTCCGCCCCCGAGAACCGCGAGGTCGATATCGACGGCAAAGGCGCAATCCGGGTCGGCCGGCACTGCGGTGTGCGTGGTCGCCAGGATCATGTCGGCAATGCGCCCCGCCGCCGGGATGCCATCCCCCGCCCAGCGCAGGAACCACTCGGCGCTGCGCTGCTCGTTGTCCCTGGCGCCGGGAATGAAGATCACGTCATGGCACCACAGCGCCAGTTCCACGGCGTCGGGATCGGGGACCGCGCCACGCGCCCAATCGAGATCGCGCAGGCAGCGGCGGATGTGCCGCAGGGTGTGATAGTGGCGCGCCGGTTCGGCGTAATGCAGCACCAGGTCGGCATGGACGGCTTCGGCGTGGATGCCGCCACTGCGCGACCACAGCGCCAGGAAACGCGCTTGCATCTCGTCCATTTCACCTCCCTGACACCAAGGAGCCACCAACCGGGTCGCATCCGGGTCGCATCCGGGTCACGTGCCGGAACCCTCCGGCCAGCCCGAGTATGCGCTCCGTTAAGGCCGATTAGGCGGTGGCGGGCCGGCACCAGCGTACGCGGCCGCACTATTGCGAGAAATCCCGTCTATGCAGGTTGGGCAAGCCCGGTGACGGTGCCTAGAATGCCAAAGGTGGAAGCTCGCGATTTGCGGACAAACGCTTTGACGGCCAGCTGATCGACCGAACGGATTGAGATGCATATGGACCGAGAACCGAAACCTGAGGCGTCCGATGGCTCGGTGATGTTCGCGGACGTCAGTGGCAGCACAAGGCTATATGAATTGGCCGGCGATACGGTTGCCTTCGGTGCCATCGGCCGCTGTATCTCTGTCATGAAGTCCTGCTCCGGCGCATCCCAGGGCCGGGTCGTCAAGACGATCGGAGACGAGGTCATGGTGCTGTTTCCCTCGGCCGAACAGGCGATGCAGGCGGCACTCGACATGCAAGTGGCTGTTTCTCAACTTCCTCCCATCGCCAGTGTTCCCATGTCGGTCCATATCGGCTTTCACCATGGACCGGTCTTGTCAGACGAATCGGGCGACGTATTTGGTGACACCGTGAATCTCGCGGCTCGCCTGACGAAGCTCGCGTCACGCGGCCAGATCATCACCAGCAAGGATGCGGTGGAACACCTGTCTGCAAGGCTGCGCCAGATGACGCGCTACCTGTATCCGATCCAGGTGCGCGGCAAGGAACCGCCAGTCGAGTTGTTCGAAGCAATATGGGAGCAGAACGCCGACATGACCGTCATGGCCAACGCAAGTCCGCGCTCGCTGCGCTCCGCGCTGCTCACGCTAAGGTACCGGGAGACGCTGCTCGAAATGAACGCCGCATCCCTGCCGGTGACCATCGGCCGTGATAGTGGCATGAGCATTGTCGTTTCGGACCGGCAAGCGTCGAGATTCCAGGCCACGGTCGAGTCTCGCGCGGGCAGATATGTGCTGATCGACAGCAGCTCGAATGGCACGCACGTCACCATCGATGGCGAAGATGAGTTCGTTCTGCGCCGCGACGAAGTCACGCTCAGGGGCCATGGCTGGATTACGTTTGGCCAGTCGATGGAATATGCGGGTGAGCGGGTCGAGTTCTTTTTGTACGTCGAAGGGCGTGGATGAGAATGCAAGGCCAACGGCATGCATCCTGTCGGTGATGCCGCTTTGGGGGCAGATCAGCTCTACTGCGCCTTCTTTCGTTTGGTCCGGTAGCGCATCTTGCCGTTCTCCAGGTCTCCGGACGTCGTCACCAGCCATTTCCCGTCTGCCGACAAGCTCTCGTCCCATTCGGCAACCAGTGTCAGCTTCCCGTCGATATAGCGAAAAGTCTGAGCGGAGTGACTGCAGCAACTACCACGCTGTGCCGACATCACCGTATGGCGACTGGCGTCAATGGATATCTGCGGCAAATTGGACAACTCCTCGTTATGGACGAATTGCCGCGCAACCGGATCGAACAGAAAGAAGTGCGTGGTGTTGTTTGGACCTGCGCCACCCGACATGCCGAAGATGCTTATGTCCGGGTGGCCATCGAAATTGGCGTCGACGACTTGCAGGAATTCCTTGTCGGCGGTTTGTCCCTCTGAATCGAAGTCGCGAAGGACCTGCAGGCGCCGACCGGTTCTTCGGTCCAGCACCTCGATGGCCACCGGCACTGCAGCCTCTGGCGCGTCATTATCAGGACGAAAGGCGACGCGAAAGCGAAAGTCCTTTGTGCTGGCCTTCTGCTCAACCCACTTCAGTTCGAACAAATCATCCCGGTCGATCCAGCCATGGAAAGCCGATCCGTCCCGATGGACATGCTCGACTTCGTACCAATCCCGTCTGCTGGCAAGAACGGCGACAAAGCTCCCGGCGTCCAGGCTGGCAACTGGCGACGCACGATCTGCCTGCGCGAAGACTGGCACCGCCTTTTCGAGGTAGAGGATGTCGCCATAGGTGCGCGGCGTCACCAGTTTGAAGCGATCGGCATAGTATGTCGTTTCATAGTGGTGGATTGCCCGGCCGTAAGCCGCCGGTTCGCAGACGCCGAGCGCGCAAGCACCGACTTCGTCTGGGGTGGGTCGACGATTGGGCGGAACTGCCTCGCTGCGCTTGAATGCTCTCCTGGGCTGCCAGGCGACCGTAAATGCTGAATCGCTCCCCCTTAGCATGGCTTCGCCGGTGCCGATATTGGTTCGGCAAAATGGCTGGGACTTTGAGTAGTCGTTCCAAGCCGGAAACGCATAGGCGACGCAAAGCCTGTTGGCACCATTGATGTCGGTGCGGTAATTCTGATCGACAAGGAAGATCAGCTTGTTTCGATGGGAATCGGACTCATACGAAACCACGGCATATGTCGCATCCGCTGCTGCGGGAATGGCATGTTCGAAGTGCTCGACATCCTCTTCGCCGGGCCTTCCTTGCAACCTTTGTGCCGCACTCAGGTTGGAACCGGCTTCGAGTCGATAGATACCTGGCACCAGGAAATCGGAGGCAAAGACGGGACTCATCTTTGCCGCGGCCAGGACGAAGACGAGGCAGGCGATTCTCATAGCAAGCGTCAAGCAGGTTGGATTGGGGACTGGTCGCAACGTCCAGGCCAGCGGTTCATCATAATCGCCGCCGCAAAAGCAAAACCCCCCAGTACTTTCGTACTGGGGGGTTTCAAGGGAAAGCCTGGCGATTACCTACTTTCACACGGGTATCCGCCCGCACTATCATCGGCGTGGAGTCGTTTCACGGTCCTGTTCGGGATGGGAAGGGGTG